>JAURNF010000246.1 GCA_030830285.1 Candidatus Kapaibacterium sp. | reverse complement strand
CCTTGATTCCAATGAACTTAGGTTCATTTTCAAGCAAATCTGGGCCCCAGTCGGTTGGTGCGTCAGTACCCGGCGCGGACCTCTACGTCTTCTGCTTCTTTTTTTTTGCGGCAGGAAACAGGATGTTATTCAGGATCAACCGATAGCCCGGTGATGTTGGATGGAGCGCGAGATCGGTTGGTGGATCCCCCACCGCATGCCGATAGTCCTCTGGGTCGTGTCCGCCATACCAGGTGAACGTCCCACGTCCAACATTACCGTGGATGTAGCGAACCTGATCTGTGCCGTCGCGCTCGGCGAGTACGGTCACCGACTTCTTGATGATGCCCTTGTGGTAGGCCGTGGTTTGCCCGAGGAACCCTTTGACAACATTCACATGACACTGTGTGAGCATCGTCGGGACGGGGTCGTACTTCGCTGAGAAGTCGAACAACGTGAAGTAGTCGCTCGACTCCGTTTGCAGGATCATATTCGCATCAACATCGATGTCGCTGTATTCGTACTGCAGCGGATTCATCACCAGCTTGAAGTTCTCGAATGCGAACGTGCGGGAGTAGTCGAGTTTCTGGTTCGCATCACGGTCAGCCGGATCACCGTCGTAAATCACGTCGCAGATATCAATGTTTGCAGCTGCCAGTGCCACATCGTAGGTGTCGGTCGCGCTACACATCGCGAACATGAAGCCGCCATTTGCAACGAACTCCCGAATGGTTTCGACAACGGCCTTCTTGAGTTCGCTCACCTTCTGGAATCCGAGTTTGCGTGCCGTCTTCTCGAGCAATGTCACCTGCTGAATGTACCACGACTCTCCAGCAGAGCTCGCGTAGAACTTTCCATGCTGTCCGGTAAAGTCCTCGTGATGCAAGTGAAGCCAGTCAAACTCCTTGAGCCGACCCTGCATCACCTCTTCATCCCAAAGCTTCTCGTATTTGACCTCGGCATATTCCATGACGAGCGTGACGGCATCATCCCATGGGCGGAACCCTGGGGGTGCATAGACGGCGATGCGAGGGGGCTTTTCGAGTCGGACTACCTCTGTGTTGCTCTTCTCTGACTGCACCGATGCGTAGACACCTGCCGCGGTGGCACCGTCGAGTGACTCAAACGCCACCCCGCGAATGCGACACTCTGCAGCGATCGCCTCCGTGTAGTCGGTCATAAACGACCCACCACGATAGTTAAGGAGCCAATCAACCGGCTGATCCTTTGTGAGGATCCAGTACACTATCCCGTAGGCCTTCAAATGATTCGTCTGCTCAAGGTCCATCTGGATCATGAGCTTCTGTCCAAACACCATCGCTGGCGTTAGGATCATCAGAAGGAGTATGGAACGAAGAGTTTTCATGCGACGTTGTCGTACGAACTTACAACCTGCATATTGCACTTCATGGGCTTGTTTCTCGCTATCGGCATCTGTGCGTCTTGGATCATACACCTCGTCTATGTGCTTTCGCACTGCGTGGTGGATGCTGCAAGCCCCATGACGTATCTACACATTGCCGTGCAAGCCTATTTGTCGACTGGCTTGTTCATTACGGCACATGACGCGATACACGGAACTGTTGCGCCGCATCATCCTCGCGTAAACACCGTTGTTGGAAGTATTGCATCGTTCCTCTATGCTGGACTCTGGTATCCGCGCCTTGTGGTGAATCACCACCTTCATCATGCCCACCCAGCCGATGACCACGATGATCCCGACTATCATCGGTCGAACAATCTCGTTGTGTGGTATCTCACCTTCATGTGGCGCTACGCAACAGTGTGGCAGATCGTTGTGATGGGAACTGCATACAACATCCTCAACCTGTGGGTGCCGGCAGTATCTCTCTGGTGGTTTTGGATCGTGCCCGCATTTATGGGATCGTTCCAGCTTTTCTACTTCGGCACATATCGTCCGCACCGCAAGCCCCATACCCAAGGAATGCCGCACAATGCGCGATCGCAATCAGCGAACCATCTGTGGGCACTGATCTCGTGTTACTTCTTCGGCTATCATACCGAGCACCATGTTTCCCCAGGTACTCCATGGTGGCAACTCTGGAAGGTAAAGGACAACGGGATTTCGTAGTTTTCCGACATGATTGTTGGCCCAACGCACATCGACCAATGCACTGAACGTCTCGGAGCGCCTGCGCACGTGACGCCGACGTCATGGACGTGGAACGTTGATGCACCAAATGGTGCACGTGCAATCGTGATGACGATTACCACGGACGTTGAAATCGATCAGCAGCAGTGCACAATCGTTACGGCGCAGACACCGCAAGGATATGTTGAGATGCACAACGTCACTGGCATCCTGTCAATAGAGCCAGACGAAGTGATGTTCCTCGCAACGCACGAAGGCCGCTTCTCGAGTCTGGTTGTTGGGCGCACCGGTACCGTATCGCAGTTCGCCAACATCCATGCGTCGCTTCTGCGCGCTGACCTCACCGAGATCAATCCAGCAGCGCTCTTAGCAGCGTTGCAGTTGTCGCTTGCCGACGGACTCCTTGAAGGGTAACATGTCACGAACCGTTAGCATTACGAATGCCTCAGGCGCCCGTTATCGCGGTCGCGCCGAAATGATTGCCTCTGTCGATGCCTGCTTGAAGTCGCACAAAGTCAAGCACGCCAAGATCGACATCATCTTGCTGTCGGACCGGCGCATTCGGACATTGAACAAGCAATATCTCCAGCATGATTACGCAACAGACGTAATCACCTTCCCGCTTGATGAGCAGCCGCTGTATGGCGAAATCTACGTCTCCCTAGAGACTGCTCGACGTCAGGCAAACGAATACGGCGTAACCGTCGTCAATGAACTCTGTAGGCTTGCAGTACACGGTGCATTACATCTGCTCGGGTACGACGATGCCACGCTTGAGGATCGTGCAGCAATGCACAAACTCGAGAGCAAGTTTATCACCGCTGGATAACCACCACCCGCCTATGAACACTCAGTACTCTGTTGAACGTGTACTCGACATCATTGCCGACCTCATCACTGGACACATGGCTGGTGCCGCGCTGGCGTCGATCGACACACGACCGTTGCACGACCAGGGGTACACGGATTCCGAGATCGCAGCAGCGATATCGTGGATGATTGAGCGTCGCGCCGATCGCGATGAACTTGAAGACATCGACCATGACGGTTTCCGCATCCTGCATGGCATTGAGCGCGAACTTGTTTCGCCTGAGGCATGGGGCATGCTCATTACGTATCACGAGCATGGCTTCCTGGCATCGGAAGACGTCGAGAACCTCCTCGAACGTGCCGTCGTGATGGGTCACGATCGCAACGTTGGATCGCATGAGATGAAGACCCTCATCACTGCCTATATCATGAATCAGAATCCGCTTCTTCCAAGCGGCAATAGGAGCTCACTCCTCGGTAGCGACTCAGTCAACTAACGTCGCACGTCGACACGGCCTCGTAGCTCAGTTGGATAGAGCGACGCTTTCCTAAAGCGTGGGTCGGAGGTTCAAATCCTCTCGAGGCCGCAGGAAGATTGAGACGGCGAGACAGTGAGACGGTGAGACGGTTGAGACACTGAGACGGTTGAGACCCCTAAAATGAGAACGAGACATTGAGTCTGTCTCTGCAGTCTCAATGTCTCAATGTCTCGTTGTTGCAGTCTTCTTACTTCTTCAGCGGTGTCAGCTCATAGCTGTGCTGCGGATTGTACTGCATCGTCCAGAGGAACGGAACGAGCACGAACAGACCGCCGATGATGGCACCAACATCAACACGCTCGTCACGCGAGATCATGGTGTTGAGTGGCTCATATCCATCCTTCTCGAGCTTAATCATAAGCGTCGAACCAACGATGCGGGTATCTGAGTGCGTGTATGGCGTCTTACCAACTGAAACGCCGTTGATCGACAACTTCGCACCTGGTGGGTCCGATGTGATGAGTGTTGTGCTTGAGCAGCCAATCATGACGAATGATACAAGCAGCACACTTGCAATGATGCGTACAAAACGCGTTGACATAGGAACCTCGATGGGTATTGAAAAGATGGTCATAACTTCGCGGCTCAATATACAAGTTCAACGCGTGCATACAGACGTTCTCATCATTGGAGCCGGCATCGCAGGCGCGACGCTAGCTCACAAGCTTCAGTCGACAAATCTTTCATGCATCGTTCTCGATAAGGGGCGCGGCGTGGGTGGTCGCATGTCGACGCGGCGGCGAGGCGATATGGTATTCGATCATGGCGCACAATTCATCACCGTGCGCGATCCTCGTGTGCAGGATATCTTCGATGAGTTGTTGTCGCGTGGCGTGGTACGTGAGTGGTTCCAGGGAAGTGCTGATGGACTCCCGCGTTACTGCGGCACGGAGGGGATG
>JAURNF010000028.1 GCA_030830285.1 Candidatus Kapaibacterium sp. | reverse complement strand
TCGATTCGATGCGGAGACTATCACTGCGGCGCCATTGAATTCCCCAGACACGCTTGACGCTATCGGCTTGTCGCTGAAGTGTTGCGGCTTGTGTGCGTAGCGCATCCACGCGTGCGTCCTGTGCTTGCATCGAATGTGCAGCAGTGACGAGGAGCAGCAGAACACCAGTGATCAACAGAGGCATCGACAGACCTTACAGGTGTTGTGCAATGTGACGGCGGCGGAGCACATCAACGAGGTCGCGGACGTCTTCTGCTTTGCCGCGGTGGCAGATCATGATGGACGTCTCGGTTTCGATGACGATCACATTATCAATGTCGACGAGCGAGATCAAGCGTCCACTCGATCCACTTACAAGACTGTTGGTGGTGTTGAGTGTGACCACGTTGCCTTCGAGGACATTGTTCCGTCCGTCCTTCATCGACAGACGATACACCTCGTCCCACGAACCAACGTCGCTCCATCCAAACGCACCTTGCACAACGCCAATCGTAGCATCCTGCTCGAGCACACCCACGTCGAAGGAAATCGATCGCATTTGACGGTAGGTGTTCTCCAGCATCTCTGCCTCGCTTGGCGTACCGATGTGTCGTGCGAACACCTGAAACAGCGGCGCATGGTCTGGGAGGTATGCATCCATCGCACGAAGAAGCGAGCCGATCGTTCCAACGACGATGCCGCTATTCCAGACGAAGTCGCCAGCATCCAGGAAACGCTGCGCAGTTGCAGCATCGGGCTTTTCGGCAAACACGTGTACTGACTTCACGACGTCGGCGAGGACAGGATTATCCGTGGCAATCGTGTCACCCACTTGGATATAGCCGTACCCCGTCTCTGGACGAGATGGCATCACACCAATCGTGATCAAACGTTCCGTAGCAACCGCCGCAGCAACGGCATGGTCGAGCGTGACGTGAAACTCACGCACATTCGAGATAATGTGATCCGATGGTACCACAACAACAACCGTATCGTCGCCGTGGGAATGGTGGAGCATTGTCGTAGCGAACCCAATAGCCGGACCCGTATTCCGTCCGAAAGGCTCGCGCAAGACGTTGGCCTCGGGGATCATCGGGAGTTGATCCAGGACGTGTGGGGCAAGGTCCTGCGTCGTGACCACATGAATATCAGCAACGTCCACAAACGGCAGCATCCGCGCCACCGTGTTTTGGATCAACGTTCCGTCGCCCAACGTATGGATGAATTGCTTCGGCTGGCGCTCGGTGGACCGCGGCCACAGCCGCATACCCAGGCCCCCTGCCAAGACTACCACAAGAACCTTCATATGGCGAAACTACGGAGCCCCGTATCTTCGCAGGCATTATTCTTTTGGAGAACCCCATGATCCGCTCACTTGTCACAGCTATCGCATCGCTCTGCATCCTCACACCCGCAATCGCACAAGACGATCGCATCGACGAGCTCTCGTTTGACGAAGAGCAGTTGAAGGAGGAAGTGGTTCCGTACTTCGCCATTGGCGTAGGCCCTGTCTTCAATTTCTTGCTGCCGAGCACAACGGATGTGAATGCTCGCGCGACAGCACTTGGGCTCAGCGAGCTGAAGGCGCCCGTCGTTCAAATTGGAGCGGAGATCTTCGCTGCCATCGGCGTTGTGCCGAATGTTCGACTCGGCTTTTCATGGGTTGCCGGTACATCCACTTCATCGAGTGATCTCTCTGTTGGCGGAACAAGCGTCAAGCGCACAATGAACTATGGCATCACGTCGCGCGCATTCCACCTCGACTATGCGATCGTGCCGATGAAGTCTCTCGCAATTCTTCCTGGTGTTGGATTGGGATGGGGCGAGCAGTCGATCGAGACGTTTCAATCGCAATCGAACCTCTCCTGGACCGATCTTACAAACGATGCAACGTTTGCTCCAGCACCGAATGCACTTACGCGCCTTCAACAGAACACACTTTCGATCCTTCCACGCGTGAATCTTGAGTACGCCGTAACACCGTTCCTCAATCTCCGCGCGCAAGCTGCTTACAACTTGCAGATCTCGGGCTCGGATTGGATTGCAAACAACAATGCAACGGTATCGAATGTACCGTCGGGCATTAGCGTAAGCGGACTCAGCTTCCAGGTTGGCGTGTTGGTTGGCTTGTTCAACTAAGTACACAATCGGGGCTCGTAGCTCAATGGTTAGAGCAGCGGACTCATAATCCGTTGGTTGCTGGTTCAAATCCGGCCGGGCCCACATACAACATCACCATGACCTCATCTACCCATATCGCTTGTCCGAACTGCGGACACACCATTGATATCGAAGAGCTCCTTGCTCACGATATCGAGGAGCGATTGAAGCATGAGCATGGTGAACAGCTTGCGCGTGAGCGTGAGCGTATCGAGCAAGAAACTGCCAATCGCGTTCGATTAGAGGCAGATGCCAAGATCAAGGCGCTTGAAGAAGAATCTGCTGAGCAACGCAAGAAAGCGCAAGAGCTCACACGCCTGCAAGTAGATCATCTTGCGTTGCAGCGCAAGCTCACAGAACAAGCAGAAGAGCTCGAGCTCAACGTCCAGAAGCGTCTCCTTGCAGAACAGCAATCAATCGAAGAGCGCGTTCGCAAGATGGAGAGCGAGCGGTTTGCAATTGAGCGCGAGCGTGAGCGTGAGCGATACGACATGGATCGTCGTGAACTGCTGAAGCAGCTCGAGGATTCCAAGAAGGCCGCCGAAGAGTTTCGTCGCAAATCGGAACAAGGCTCGCAGCAGTTGCAGGGTGAAGTACAAGAACTCGCACTCGAGGAGTTTCTTCGCAGTCGCTTCCCTCATGATGAAATCTCAGAGGTTAGTAAGGGGCAACGAGGCGCCGACTGTGTGCAAACGGTGTTCGATGCAGGACGCAGGTGCGGTCAGATCGTGTATGAGAGCAAGCGCACGAAGGCCTTTGGCAATGACTGGATCGACAAGCTCAAGTCGGACATGCGAGCACAAGGGGCCGACATCGGTGTGATCGTTACCGAGACCATGCCGAAAGAACTCGAGCGCTTTGGCTCGATCAACGGAATCTGGGTGTGCACCTTCGCCGAGGTACGTCCGTTGAGTGCTGTGTTGCGCGACATGCTCATTCGTGTGTCTTCCGCGGCAGCATCGCAGGAGAACAAGGGTGAGAAAATGGTGATGCTCTATGACTATCTCATGAGCAATGACTTCCGCATGACCGTTGAAAACGTCATGGAAGCATTCCTCCAGATGCGCGCTGATCTTGATCGTGAGCGCACTGCGATGGAGCGCATGTGGAAGCAGCGTGAGAAGCAGCTCCAGCGTGTTACGACATCAATGTCACATATGATGGGTTCTATACAGGGTATAGCTGGTAAAGACCTACCGTCGGTACCTTCATTCGAACTACCGGCCGGCGACGACACACCATCCGACGACTAAGCTCGTCATACCGCGTATGCTACGCTCCCTCGCGATCCTCGGTGCTGCACTCTTCACGGTTGGTTTCATCCAGACCGACGCACCTCCAAAGCGCACAATTCCAAACACAGCGTTTACGTTTGGAGAGCGTTTGGAGTACGACGTGCAGTATTCCTTCATCAAGGCAGGGACGGCGGCATTTACCATAGCACCAGCACCAGTGCGCTCAAGCGGACGTCCATGCTATGACATCCGGTTCGAAGTATCCTCGCTGAAGAGTCTCGATTACATCTACCGCGTTCGTGACAAGTATCGTACGCTGGTTGATGTCGACGGCATCTTCCCCTGGCGCTTTGATCAGATGATCCGTGAGGGAGGATACAAGCGTGACTTCTCAGCCGTGTTCAACCACAACACAAAGAAGGCATACACCACAGAAGGCACGTTCGACATCCCCCCGTTTGTGCACGACATCGTTTCGGCGTTCTATTTCGTGCGTGCCACAGACCTCTCCAAGAAGAAGGCTGGTGATGTAATCACGATGCGCAACTTCTTTGATCGTGAGTCACACGAACTTGTAGCGCGCATCACTGGGCGTGATGAGATCGAGGTAACGGCTGGTACATTTCGCACGATTGTCATTGAGCCCATCATCAAGAGTGGTGGACTCTTTAAGTTTGAAGGGAAGCTCGTGTTGTGGCTTAGTGACGACGATCGGAAGGTGCCCGTTAAGGTGAGCACACGCATTCCGATTGGAAGTATCGACGCTGAACTTACCGGCTACTCCGGACTACGAGGTCCGTTCTCAGCGAAACTCAGATAAGGAACCACCATGGATCGACGCACACTGCTGCGTTCTGCGCTTATTGCTGCAGCTGGCATCACACTTGCGCCCATCCAGGGCGCTGCAGCCGACGACGTAGTGGCGCGGTTTCAGCAGCGGTATCAAGGACTCACGTCAGTTCGCTGTTCATTCAGTGGCGCTGCAAACCAACGCGGAACACTTGCGGCCGTGCGAGGAGGAAAGTTCCGTCTCACAACAAGCGATCGCATCATCGTAAGCGATGGATCATCGGTCTACAACGCAACACCGTCGGCTAAGACTGTGATTGTGAACAAGTTCAATCCGCGTGCAACCGACGTAAGCATCGAGCGCGTGTTCTTCGAACTTCTCACCGTGTATCGTGCTTCAGAGCAAGCATCGAGCGGTGTGTACCGCACACTGCGTCTTGTGCCGCCATCATCAAACGCGGTCGTGAACGCAGTACGCGAACTCAGCGTCGTCGTACATGCGACGACACTCGCAGTGACGTCGATTACAGCCACCACTGATGCCGGACAGTTTTCGTTTGCCATTACGCAGTTGAAGATCAACGCACCTGTACCAGCGACTACATTCGCGTACAAGGCTCCGACAGGCTGGGAAGTAATTGACCTGCGTTAACAGGACGAGCAAGAACGACATATCCCCTAAACGACAACGGGCGGCTGGAGAAGATCTCCAGCCGCCCGTGTTGTATTCGACTGTCGAGAAGCTTACTTCACAACAACTACTTGCTGCGATGCGACGAAGCCGCCTGCAGAAAGTGTGATGTTGTAAACACCTGCTGTGAGGTTCATTGCTGTTGCATTGAACGATGCACGGTGTGTACCAGCTTCCATCATACCGTTGACGAGCACACCAAGTTCACGACCCATGAGGTCTGTGAGAACGATGCGGACGTTTTGTGCTGCAGGAACTGTGTATGCGAACGATGCTGCTTCGAACGTTGGGTTCGGAGTTGCGATCGAGAGCACGAAGCCGTTAGCAACAACATCGCCAGTTACACCGTTTGTGATCGAAGCAACTGCCTTGCGTGTTGTCTTCTCGCCGCAGCTGTTTGTCACAACGCAGTAGTACTCACCAGCGTCGCTCATCTTGGCCTTGTCAACTGTATATGTTGCAGTTGTTGCGCCAGCGATCTCTGTGTTGTTGTGGAACCACTTGTACGATACAGCGTCAGAAGCTGTTGCTTCAACTGTGAACGTCAGCTTCTCGTTGTCATTGATTGCAACGTCTGCTGGTTCCTTCGTGATGCTAACTTCTGTGTTTACAACCACGTCAACTTGTACTGAGCGTGAGCTACCACAAGCGTTCGTAGCAACAACCGAGTATGAACCTGCGTCTGCGATCGAAGCAGTTGCCTTGTCAAACGTTGCTGACGTTGCTGTTGGGATAGCTGTTGTACCCTTGAACCACTGGTATGTCACGTTGTCACCAGATGCCTGTGTCGAGAGTGCGAGTGGCTTGCCAACGCAAACTGTGACATTCTCAGGCTGAGCTGTGATTTGCGGAGCAACGCCCACAGTCACGTCAACTGGTGTAGATGTGAATGAGAAACCAGTTCCTTCGTACGATACAACGCATGTGTATGTGCCGTTGAGTGCTGATGTTGCATTTGTGAACGAAACAATCTTGTTCGTTGCACCAGCAACCTTTTCGCCATTGCGCATCCACTGATATGATGTTGCGCCACCCGGAAGTGTCGATGGGAACGCTGCACAGTCGAGTGTGAGTGTACCGCCACCGCAAACAGCTGGTGTTGAGTTTGAAGCAACTACGAGTGGGATGAACAGACGAGCTGTCTTCGATGTGACTGTGCCGCAGTACCCAGCTACTTCACAAACGTATGTGTCAGCTGTATCAGCTGCAGTTACGTTACGAATTGTCAGGATCGATGAGTTTGAGCCTGTGATGTTGCCATTGTCGACGATGTTCTTGTCAACATATGACACAGTTACTGGATCCCATGAGCGCTTCTTCCACTGGTATGCAGGGAGGAAGTTGTCCGGTGCGCCAATTGCTTCGACTGCAACTTCAAGGTTCGCTGAACCGCCCAGTGCAACAGCTTGCGATGTTGGCTGAACAGTTACGCTTGTTGGGCGAACAACGATGATAGTTGCGCCCTCTGATGTTGCTTGGATGAAGTTCGTTCCGTCGTTAGCCTTAACGACACATGTGTACACGCCAGCCGCGCTATACCCAACATTGCTGTGAACGAGGATGTTGCCAGTCTGACCTGTAAGCTGCTTGCCATCCTTGAACCACTGATACGTTGTTGTTGCGCCAACTGTAACGTCAGCGATGCAGATCAGCGTATCTGTGCCACCCAAACATACGTATGAGCTTTGTGGGTTTGTGACCATGCGGATCACAGGCTTGATCTCGTCAGCGCCCATGTATGGCTTTGTTCGTGTCTCACTGTCGAAGTCACGTGGGACGGAAGCGAGCGTTGTCGCTGTGCCCCAGAGTTGTGGCTGGATCGAGAGGAGACGAAGGTCTGTACCACCAACAAAGTTCACTGCAACAGAAGCTGAGTTTTGGTCACGACCAGAACCTGCACGCCACGATGAAAGTGGGTTGGAGCCAGCAACGCGTGGAACGAGCGTTCCACCCCAGTTCACAAGGTTTGCACCTGTGACCATGTGGTTGTTGAAGTCACATGTACCAAGTGGATTTGGTGTTGCGCCTGTGAACCACAGCGCCCAACCAGATGCTGTACCTGTGCCGAAGTTGTGGAAGACGTTGTTGATCAGGTTGATCGTACCACCGTTGCTTGGGAAGTAACCAGCTGTGCTGATTGAAGCATTGCCCGTAACATTTACTGTATTATGGATCAGAGAGTTGCTTGGAGCAAGGTTGTCAACCCAGATACCAACGGCCTGAGTTGTACCTGCTACCGAGACCATATTGTTGGCTAGGAGAACGCCTGTGCTCGACTGGACCATGATACCATTTGACAGACCCGTAGTACGGATCTGGTTGATACGGTTGCGTGAGATCTGAGCGTTATTGGAACTGACAACCTGAATACCTACTGCGCCAGTTGAACAATCACAATCTGTGAATGTGTTACCAGCGACAATAGCATTAGGGCTACCTGAGACAAAAATGCCATTGCGAGAGCTAGTGATTGTGTTGCTGCTCACAAGTGCTGAAGGCGAGCTCACGGCAATTGCTCTGCGGAACTGGCGAAGATTCGACGAGAGTACGAACATCGAACCGCTGCCGCTAAGCTCTACCCCTGAACCACCAACTGCATTGACATAACCCGAGTTGCCCTCGAAGTCTGCACCAGCGTAAAACACAGTTGATCCAACGTCCGAGCCACTTACCGCAAGGTCACAAGAAGAGCCGTTGTCAACCTTTACCTTGACACCAACCATAGTTATCTGTGCAGCTTGTGCTGAGCTGGCGGCGTGGCCAATCACAGATGCAACGTCAGCGCTACCAAGAACCTGCGTCGTAGGCACAACTCGGTTAGTGAGTACAACGTCGTTGCTCGCTGGGACACTAATCGTGACCGTGGCTGGAGCTAGGAAGTTTGTAGCTGGATTGCGGACTTGTGCTGCTGAAATTGCTGGTACCCAGATCTGCTCATCATACGTACCGGCATACACTGTTACATCAACGTTGCCCGAGATGCCCGACACTGCGAGGTGACGGAACATCGAGCGGAAGTCAGGGAACGAGTTTGCATTGCCATTCTGAGCAACCGAGAGGTTACCAGCTACACGTGGAGCAAGGAACACTGTAAGTGCATCATTGCTTGCGTTCACGTCAGCAACACCGTTCGGTGTTGATGTCGAGAACGATACTGTGTTGAACGAGAATGGAGCGAACGTGCGGTTGCCAAGTGTCACTGTTGCTTCTGCACCTGGAGCCAGAGCTGGCTGCGGGTAGAAGCGAACTGGAGTTTGTGCAACACCGTTGATCGACCAGTTGATCGTTACAGAGTCGAGGTTGTTCGTACCGAAGTTGCGAACGCGTACCTGCATTGTCTGTGATGTGTTTGCGTCGAAGTTACCAGCTGGCGATACGAGGCTGAGTACGTCAGCATCATTGTTGAGTGCTGGTGCCTGACGGTGCCAGAAGGCTACCGTTGTACCTGAAGCAGGAACGAAACCGCGAGAGATCAGTGACAATTGCGGTGTCGCGTGCCACGATGCTGTCGACCATGTGTTCGTATAGAAGTCTGCGCGTGGTGACCACACTGTGCTGTTTGCACCAAGGCCAACTTGGACGAGCATGTTGTGGTTCACTGTCATCGCACCGTAAACAACTTCCATGCGGCTGCCATTTGCAGTTGCATTGTTCTCCCACAGGCGGATCTGGAAGTTGTAGTTGTCGCGAGCGATGTTATCAGCATAACGACGTGTAGCATTGCGCCACTGCATCGTCGCGATACGATTTGGCGCTGTGCCCGTAACGAGGACCGTTACATCGCCGCCATTGCCGGCAGCAAGTTGTGTACCCATTGCTGACAGGATGCCTGCAGCTGTAGTTGTTGCCGTCAGTGGGCTAGCAGTTACGCCTGCAGATCCACCAAACGATACCCAACCATTTGGGTTGACAACGACGTCCGTGTACAACACGCCGCCGTAATTGACTTGAAATGGCAGCGTAACTGTTGTCTCACCGAGCGTGAACCACGATGGGCTCGCCGACGAGTAGATAACAGTACCGCCATTGATCTCTGTGTACGTACCTGCGACAACACCAACCGTACGGCTGGTTGGATTTGCCTGAACCGAGGAAACCCCGATCAGTACAAATGCCGCAAGCAACGCAACCATCGATGTAACGTTGCGAAGCATAGCTCCTCCACTTGTGATATGAGAATGTCGATTTGTTTCGTTCATGCAAAAGGGTGTGGACGCACCGCGCCCACAGATTTCTCCGAAGAATAAAAATAGCCAACCCTGCGGTTTCACACAACCTTACGGCCATGCGAATGCAATGGATGGTATCCGAGGCAGGTCGTTGCGGACGGTCGTTCGAACGCCGTGTCACAAAGGCCTTTCCCCGTGTGACACGAGAAGCAACAATCACACCAAATTTTTATCGCAAGTACTGGGCGAGCGTATCTCGTTGTATTTCATTGAGTTGCATCGTTTTTGCAACTGTCGATACGATTGACTTGAGCCGCGGCTGTTCACATAATCCGTTCAGCACGGACTGAGCTACGCCAGCCAGACGGGTGTTCGTGCTGAGAACAGCCAGAAGCATGTTTTCGGCTGCCAGGGGTGTAACCGTGCCCACTCGACGTAGCGCCTGCATGGCATTCTGGCGGGTGATGAACTCCCAACCGGGCCCACACAGGTCGGCAAGCTCCTTGACAGCTCCAGCATCGTCGTTCCATGTGGCCTCGATTTCAAGTCGTGTGATTCGCACGCGCTCGTGTGGACCACGAACGCCCTTCACAGCCGCAAGGATACTCTTATCCGCTGGGAATGATGTTGCAAGCTTGGTGAGGGCCGACTGAATAACGGCATACGATGTGTCGCGAAGCATGCCAACCACAGTCTCACGCAATTGCTGAGGGATTGTAGGCAGAGCCCCAAGCGTTGCCGAACGAACCTCGAGTGCTTTATCGGTGAGGCCACGCTTGACAAGTTCCCATGCCTCAGGAATTCCCTTCTGCGCTAGCTCAATTGCCTGCTGGGCAGCTTCCGAACGAAGCGCGTGGAACGTCTCGCGCGAGAGCACACCGGCAATCATGGCGCGACGCTCAGCCGAGCGCGACGTGTCGCCACGGAATGTCTCGAGCGCATCATAGCGGTCGATCATGAGCGGTGCGTTCTGGAGTTGCGCCATACGTGCATCCCACGAACGTTCGAAGGTGACGCGCTTAAGGATGTACGATCCTGGATCAAACAACACAAAGGCGGGAACCTTGTTGTTTGGGTTCGGAACCTCAACCAGCATACGCTGTTGGTTGACCATAACGCGCACAGAATCCTTGGTGCGGTCGGTATAATGCACCTCGAGCACAACAGGCATACTGAATACACCCGTTAACTCGTCGATCTGATGAATCTGCTCGATATCAACGAGCGTCGTTGTCCCAACACCCTTCTCTGTCTGCATTGCCCCGAGACGTGTCGAGATGCGGTAATGTGGTTCGCCCCCTTGATAGAGCCACTGATCGAAGAACCACTTCGGTGATAGTCCAAGCGTATCCTGGAATGCGAGGTAGAGGTCGTTGGTCTCGACCGTTGTGTACGGATGCTTGCGCAAGTAATGCTGGATGACGCGACGCACCGATTGCTCGCCAAACGTATAGCGCATCATGTCGATAACGCTTGCCCCCTTCGGATAGATGCGTGCTGAGCCACTGCTTGGGTGCACGATCGGCAGACGATCTTTCTCAGCTGCTGCATGCGCACTGCGGTGCATGCCGCGGCGACTCCATTGATAGGCGTCCTCGCCAACGGTTTCGCGTGTAAAGAGGTGCGGGTAGAATGTGGCAAAGCTCTCTTGCAACCAAATCGACTTGCCACTGCGTCCGGTGATGTAATCGCCAAACCACTGGTGTGTAAGCTCGTGCACATTCGTACCAACATATGAGCGGTCCAACCAGCCGCGCTCATCGGTGTGCAAGAAATCACCGAAGATGGTTGCCGTGGTGTTTTCCATTGCACCAAAGATGTAGTCAGCTACGGGCACCTGACTGTACGATTCCCATGGATATGGGATGCCAATCTCACGCTCGAGGAAGTCCATCGACTCAACGCTCATGCGGTAGGTCGGTTCAATGCGCTCGGGATGCTCTGGATACGAGTACAATCGCAGTGGCACGCCTGATGCCGAGCGACGTTCAGTGATCGCATAGTTGCCGATAGCAAGCATCAAGAGATACGATGCATGCGGCTTGGTCATGGTGTAATACCATGTCTTCGTTCCGTCACTGTTCGACGTGACCTTATAGCGCGTACCGTTCGACAGAACGGCATAGGTAGAGTCGAACGTGGTGATGGTTTCGGTGATCATCTTGTCGTTCATCTCGTCGTACATCGGAATCCAATGACGATTGTCGATGGCCTGACCCTGCGTCCAGATCTGACGTCGCATGCGCTTCGATGGGTCATTCCAACCGATGAAGTAGATACCCTTACGTGGCGTTGCCTCGTAGGCAAACACGATTGAGTCTTGCTGATCCCAGCGCATGCGGGGCTCGCAATACACGATCACTGTCGTGTCTGTCGACCGAGTCCGCACTGGACGTCCACCAAGCGTTGCCTGCTTGATCGTAATCTTGATCGCATCAAACTCGATCGAGTCCACCTGCTCCCGCAATGCACGAAACACATGCGTGACGGTTCCCTTCACGAGCGCCTTCTCGGGCTCGAAGCGCACATTCACGGTCATACGCAGGATATCTACCATCCGCTCCCGCGGCTCACTGCCGGGAACGTCGACGTAGGTAGAGGTGTGAACAACTGGTGCTTGTGCCTGTGCTGCAAGGGGCATCACAAGCGCGAGAAGGAGAAGTAGTAGGCGCATCCAGCAAAGATAGTGTGAGCATTTCCTACTTTGCCACCATGATTGAGTTCCTACTTGTAGTGCTCGGCGGTGCTGTTGGGAGCGGACTCCGCTATGGCGTAGGCATACTGCTTCCATCATCACAGGGCGGCTTCCCTTGGGCAACACTTGCGGTCAACGTCGTGGGATCGTTTGTCCTTGGCATGCTTATCGGCTCATCTCTCACGTCAACACCTCTGTCGCGTCACACAACACTGCTCTTAGGAACGGGCCTGTGCGGCGGCTTCACCACGTATTCCGCATTTGCAGTTGAGAGCGTCCTCCTCGCACAAGAGGGACACATCATGACGGTGGCTATGTATGTAATCGCGACACTTGCCTGCTGCGCAGCGGCGGCATTAGCCGGCGTGCTCTTCCCTCGCGTGATCTCCCACTAATCACACGTATTGATTCGTCAATAACGCTTCTCACCAACAAGGCACCTAGTATGTTGCGCAGTATTCTTGCGATCATTCTCACATTGAGTGCTGCGGCGTTCACGTCGTGCACTGCTGGTGACGATCGCAAACCCCCTCAACCGAAGTCTTCCGAAGGATCACGTATGTCTACACCAAACGATCGCGACACGGCCACTCTTGCAGGTGGATGTTTCTGGTGCGTCGAAGCCGTGTTTCAACTGGTCGATGGCGTTGAAAAGGTCGAAAGCGGCTATTGCAATGGTGCAGTAGAGAACCCGACCTATAAAGAGGTGTGCTCTGGCACAACTGGACACGCAGAGGCGTGCCGCATCACGTTTAACCCAGCGGTTGTGTCGTACGAAGAGCTTCTACAAGTGTTCTTTGCATCGCATGATCCCACAACACTTAACCGACAAGGCAACGACGTCGGTACGCAGTATCGTAGTGCGATCTTCGTGCACTCCGAAGAGCAGGCCAACATTGCACGTGCATACATCAAGCAACTTGATGCGTCGAAGACGTGGTCGAGTCCGATCGTGACAGAAGTAACGCCGGCTGAGACGTTCTACGTTGCCGAAGACTATCATCAGAACTATTACAACCAGAACGGAAGTCAACCATACTGCGCGTTCGTGGTCCGACCGAAGGTTGAGAAGTTCAAGAAGATGTTTGGCGATAAGATGCGCGCCGGCGAGAAGTGACGCAACGGATCGTCGATATTGGTGGCATGCACTGCGCTGCATGCGTGCAACGTGTAGAAGATGCACTCCGTGCGATCCCCGACGTAACCGCTGCATCAGTCAACCTGGTTACGAATCGCGCCTTGGTTGATGCACCCGAACACGTATCAGATGATGCACTCCGTAGCGCTGTCGAAGGCGCTGGGTACGCGGCTACATCAATCCGCGAACTCGCAGCACAAACAAATCCGCATGAACTTGCTGATCGTCTGCAAGCGATCTCTCTTGGCTATCAGCGGGACATGTTGCTGGCAGCACCATTCGCGACCGTTGTCCTTGTGATGTCGATGTGGGCAATGTTCGAGCATCATGCACCGTCATGGTTGAACATGGTGCTGCTACTCCTAGCAACACCGGTCATGGTGGCAGGACGGAGTCTGTTCCGCGGAGCATGGAATGCAACGCGCAACCGGACGGCAACAATGGATACGCTGGTGACGCTTGGCACCGGTACGGCATACATCACAAGTGTTGTAGTTACACTCGCCCCGTCGCTGCTTCCGTCGATCTCACATCCTGGCGCATACTTCGACTCAGCATCGACAATCATTGCTCTGGTGCTCTTGGGCAAGTGGCTGGAGTCGCGCGCTAAGCGACGCACTGCCGAAGCACTGACATCCCTCCTTGAGCTGCATCCGTCTACCGTGCTCGTTCGCCGCAATGGTGCCGACGTTGAAGTGTCGGCAAGCGATGTTGCCGTGTCCGATACCGTGGTGATACGACCCGGCGAACGCGTTGCTGTTGATGGTACAATTGTCGCGGGTTCGACAAGTATCGACGAGTCGATGCTCACGGGTGAGAGTATGCCGGTGGCGAAAGCAGTTGGCGATCGCGTAATCGGTGGCACGCTCAACACAACAGGTATGCTGATCGTGCAAGCAACCGCCGTTGGGTCCGATACCGTCCTCTCGGGCATCATCCGCGCCGTCGAACAGACGCAGGCATCGAAAGCGCCTCTGCAGCGCATGGCCGATGCAATAAGCGCAGTATTCGTGCCCATCGT
>JAURNF010000245.1 GCA_030830285.1 Candidatus Kapaibacterium sp. | reverse complement strand
GCACTTCGCGCAATCGACGACGAGTGGCGCGATCACCTTCGCAGCATGGATGATCTGAAGGAAGGTATCTACCTTCGCGCGTACGGACAGAAGGATCCGATCCTTGAGTACAAGCAAGAAGCGTACAAGGTGTTCCTCGAGCTGGTTGCTCAGATCAACAAGGCAACCGTTGCATTTGCGTTCAAGTACTACCCACAGATCACCGAACAACAGCGCCAGCAGCAGCAACAACAGCAACAGCGCGCAGAACAAGCTGCTCAACAGGTGGCGGTTCAGCGCGAGGCAACAACAACAGCATCGCTCCCGCCGTTGCGTTCGTCTGTTAGTGCTTCACGTCCGTTGCAGTTCTCGCATCCAAGTGCGAGCACAACGCTTGGTGCCGACCCGAACGCAGCTGCAGCCGAGCAGTCGCACGCGCATACCGTACACAAGACAGGTCGTGAGGTCGGTCGTAACGACCTATGTCCGTGTGGCTCAGGTAAGAAGTTCAAGGCGTGTCACGGTCTGAGCGGAGCCACGACCTACAACGGCTAATCAGCTTGCGGTGATTCAAGGACAAGTGTGGATAGCGATCGACCCATCGTGTGTGATCACGATGTAGGTCGATGGCACGTCAATCCATGAGCCGGAGTTCAGGTATCGCACTCCATCAATCATCACGTCCATTTCATGGTGCGTGTGTCCGCAGGTGACCACATCAGCGTTGTATGTGGACTTGCCATGCGCTGTTGCCTCATTGGCAACCTTATCGCTTCGTCGCATCCATCGTTTACTCTGACGGCTGGCCTGCTTCACGAGTCGTGACGCTCGGTGTTTAGGATCGAGCTTCTGCCACACGGAATATGCCCAGATCGCGATGTCCACCACGCGCGTATGCTCGGAGACAAAGGCATCGAACTGGTGTCCGTGAATCGCCAAGAATGTGCGTCCCGCGTGTTGCCAGACGTACTCTTCGTGAATGTGAATGCCGAGCAGGTGTGACAAAATCTCTGGCGCACCACCATCGTGATTACCGATCACCCACACCAGCTCGTGCGCGAGTCGTTCGTTGGATGAAGCACGAATGAAGGAGAGGAACTCCCAATCATCACGAGAAAGACGTTTAAAGTTCAGGTCGTCGAACACGTCGCCATTGAGAATCAGACGCCTGTAAGTGATCTTCCGAAGCATGTCCGTGAGGACAGTGGAGCGGGACATCGCCGAACCCAGATGCAGGTCGGAAATGATGATGGTATCAACGTCCGCTTCGTGCGGAAGTGCATGGTCATCAGTGCGAGATTCTATCGTTGTGTCCATGCTGGATTGGTGAGTACCGACGAGTCGGTAAGTGCGCGCATGAACGCAACCAGCGCCAACTTTTCACGATCTGAAAGGTTGAGCGGAGCCACGCGCTTATCCTTGTTTGGGAACGCTGTCCCACCAAGGTCATAGTGTTCGACAACATCTTCGAGTGTCGACATCAGACCCTTCTGACTATCCCCTGTTGCCATGTAGGGCGCTGTGAGTGCCACGTTGCGCAGCGTAGGTGTCTTGAACAGTCCCTCATCACGCGGCTCACGCGTCACGTTGAAGCGGCCACGATCGAAGTAGTGATGGAACAAGCCAATGTTCTGAAACTGATCATTCGTGAAGTCGGGTCCGTTGTGGCACGCACCACACATCGTGCGAGCACTGAAGAACAGGTCCATCCCCTCTCGTTCGATCTGCGTCAGCGCCGAACGATCGCCACGCACAAACTTGTCGTAGCGACTATTCGCACTTACGATGGTGCGTTCGAATGTTGCAATCGCTTGCATGGCGCGATACATCGTCACCGTGGTGTCGCCGAATGACGCAATCCACTGAGCACGATACTGCGGACTGCGGAGCAGGGCTGCTACTGCTAGCGTATCGGCATCCATTTCCGTCGAGTGCATGAATGCACTAAATGCCTGATCTTCAAGCGTGCTTGCACGTCCGTCCCAAAACAGCGATGTGCGATAGGCAACATTGACCAACGTTGGGGCGTTGCGCTGTCCGAGCGCTCCGCCAACTCCGCGGCTTACCTGATTTGGAGCATCTGAGAATGCATGTTCTGGACGATGGCACGATGCACATGCAATGGTGCCTTCGCTGCTCAAGCGGCGTTCATAGAAGAGTTCTTTTCCAAGAGCAACCTTGGCCGGTGTGATTGGATTATCCGACGGCGCTGGAACGGGAGGGTAGTTCGACGGCACCGGTGGGTACACATCAGGTAATGGCTGGATCTGTTGCTCCGCGCAACCAACGCAGAGGACAATGATCGAGGTCAGTACCCAGCGAATCATAACGATGCGAGCTCTTCAAGTTTTGACATGAACTCCTGCGCTTCGCGTCCCTTCAAGCCTGCTGCTTCAAGAATCGCGGGATCGACATTCACTGATGGCAAGAGTGCTTTGAGAGCTGCCCGCTCACGACGCGAGAAGCGTCGCGCATGCAAGATGTAGTCTTCAAAAGCTTCGTAGGCATGCGGCACTGTAGCTTGAACGATTTGTGCCATCGCCTCGCCGTAGACGCGAATCTCGTACTGCGCATGCGGATCGATCCGCAGCTTGAGGAAGTGGAACAGGTTGTGAAGATCAACCTTCCAATACCACTCAGTGTAATTCGAAACGGGCAGGTTGATGCGCGCGATTTCACGCGCAAGATCTGCTTCCAACAGTGACTGATACTCACCGTATAGACGCGACTGCGTATCGAGCATTCCAGAACGGATACGCTCGGCTTCCGAAGGATCAAACGCTTCGTCAGCACGACCCTGCTTGTTCGTTGCACTTTGTGCGCGCACTTGGTCGATCGCTGGGACGTAGAACTCGTCCTTCATCTCTGAGTAGCGACCCGAGTACTCGTTCACATTCGCTGTGCGGTGACGAATCCACTGTCGTGCGACGAAGATGGGAAGCTTCACATGAAACTTGAACTCGACCATCTCGAACGGAGTCGTGTGCAAGTGACGCATCAGATACCGAATCAAGCCAACGTCCTCGTTGACCTTCTTCGTACCAGCACCGTAGGATACTCGTGCGGCCTGTACAATTGCAGCATCATCCCCCATCACATCGATGAGGCGAACAAAGCCTTTATCAAGGCACGGGATTTCTTTCCCGATCAGTGCTTGTAACTGTTCTGTCATGCGACAAAGATACTACCGCCCGAATGATCACGAACCAGACTGGGGTAGAAATGGAATGAGGGTTTGCGCAAATCCTCGCACATTCCGCGTCTGCATCCAGATAGTTCCGGGTCCGGAGAACATACAGACCAGACCTTCGCCACTGGCGAGGGTACTAAACAGGCCCCGAGCCGCCTTTTTGATGGAGTACTGTATTCCGTCGGTAAACGCCACAACGTGTCCTGAGTCGACCACATAGGGCTCACCCGGACCCAGGGTCTTGGTGTAGATCGCGCCAAACCCATTGAGGAATAATGGCCCCGTACCGGTAATCGTTGTGAGGAACAGGTCGGACCCACCGATCATTGACTTCAGCGAACCACGGGCGCTCAGCTGCAGAGACGCGTCACCGGCGAGGTATGCGCCACCATAGGCCAGGATCGTCTGGTTTTGCAGATCAATCCGAACGATGTCGCCTGGTGTAGAGGGGGCGAGGTACAATTCGCCGGGACCGTGCAGCGCTGTGAAGATCGACGCGAAGATCGACTCTCCACCTACTGCTGCCTTGAGTGTTCCGAAGAGCCCCTTACCAGCAGTTGTTGTTTCGAGCTCAATACTCGGCGACATCGACAACATCGCACCTGGTTCAGCACGGAACGTCTCGCCTTGTTGCATATCCACGCGCAGTGCAGCATACACTGGCGCATGTTCGATTGTGTAGTTCATGTTCAGCTCCTTAGCCGTTGTATAACAAACCTCCGCCCTGGGCATATGCACGAAGCACAGCGACTGCGTCATCACGCAGAACATCGCGTGTAACGTCGATGCCGCGGCGACGATATACGTCGATCCAATCAATTGGTTTCACACCTTCATCAAATCCGATCGCGCGGACATCCACATCACGCGCAGCCACAACGATGCGATGCACACCAGACCATGGGATTGCACCCATACACATCGCGCATGGCTCCGCAGAACTATACAGTGTAGCTGGACCTCGAATCCCGAGATCCCACGACGCTTGATGGTCACTTGCGTTGACGATTGCCACCATCTCAGCATGAAAGACTGAACATTGGGTCTGTTCAACGAGGTTCACACCAATGCCAAGAACTCCCCCAGCATCATCGACAATGGCACACGCAAAGGGTCCACCCGTGGCGTGACGAACATTTGCGCGTGCAAGTTCGATCACATAGTTCATCACGTCTTCATCCGAGGCAGACACCGGCAGCGGGATCGATGATACCCACGATGGGAGCTGGACAATCACTTTGCCAGAACGAGAACGCCTGTCGCTTCAAAGCCAAGTTCACGCTGATCGCCCTTGATCTTGGCAATCTCGGCCTTCGACTTCCCTGCATCTTCGGCGTAGTGACGCGCATCCTTTTCACTGAGCACCTCTTCGGAGAGAATACCCTCTACGACAACCTTCGAGCCTGCAAGATTCTTCGGCATGAAGAATCCATAATCCTTGAACGTTACACGAACCTTGGTGTCGCCGTCAACGAGGATCATCCAACAGCCTTTGACCTGGCAAACCTCTTTCACAGTAGCTGTCACAGCAATTATCGTTGTGAATTTCTTTTCAGCAACTGCTTGCGACAAAAGAATGCGCGTCTTCGACTTCACACCTTCTCCATGCTGTGTTTGCTTTTCCGAGCGCGTGTCGGACGACGCTGATACGTGCGGGGCGATTGCGAGTGACGATGTTCCAAGAACAACCGTCGCGATGATTCCGAACAGGATGTTACGCATGACGATCTACCAGATAGTGATGAATACTTCG
>JAURNF010000244.1 GCA_030830285.1 Candidatus Kapaibacterium sp. | reverse complement strand
ATTTCCATTGGGCTTTGCTCCGCGTTTCTCGCTGTCTTTACGGCGTGTAACTGGATCGATCCAGAGCTCAATGTTGACCCTAATCAACCAGCTACTGCGGCCTACAACCTTGTACTTCCGGTGGCTCAAGCATCAACAGCGTACGTTCAAGGGGGCGACTTCGGCCGATATGCAAGCGTTCTTACGCAGCACAACATCGGTCTGGATCGTCAACACTTGGGCATCTACAACTACCAGTTCACAGAATCTGATGTGAACAATGCATGGGAAGGTATTTACTCTGGACCACTCAGCGATCTCAAGATCCTGATGGATCGTGCAGAGGCAGATGGTGCATCGAGCTATCTCGGTGTGTTCCAAGTGATGTTCGCCTACAACATGGTCATGGTATCAGATCTCTGGGGCGACGTCCCTAGCAGCGATGCATTCCGTGGTGCAGCAGCAACACAGCCGAAGTACGACAAGCAAGATGCTGTCTACACTGCAATGAATGCTCTTCTCGATAAGGCGATCACGAACCTCACAGGTACGGCCAGCGTACTCAAGCCTGGAGCTGATGACTTCGTCTATGGTGGAAACCTCTCGAAGTGGACAAAGGCAGCATGGGCATTGAAGGCACGTATGGCTATCCATCGTGTCAAGCGCGATGCTGCAGCTGGTGCGGTTGCTCTTGATGCAGTCAGTAAGGCTATGGCAAGCAATGCCGACGATATGCAGTTCTCGTTTGGTGCTGCTGAAACAGAGGGCAACCCTTGGTATCAGTTCAACACGCAGCGTGGCGATATCGCAGTTGGACCAAAGCTTGCTGAGCTGATGAACGCTACAAGCGACCCTCGCCGTCCGTTCTATGGTGTACCTGACTCAACAGGTGCTCTCAACACGGAATCAGCAATGGGCGATTTGTATAGCGCAATCTCTTCAGCAGTTCCGATGCTCACCTTCACAGAGATGAAGTTTATCGAAGCAGAAGCGAAGTCACGTGTCGGTGATGGCCCTGGTGCTCATGCCGCATATGTCGCAGCTGTTCGTGCTTCGCTCGAGCGTTCAGGTGTAAGCGCAGCGGATGTAACAGCATACCTCGCACAACCAAGTGTTGATCCAGGTGCTGCGAACCTTACGCTTGCAAACATCATGACGCAGAAGTACATCGCGATGTACACGCAGCCTGAGTCATTCTCAGATTGGCGTCGTTCTGGCGTTCCAGCACTGACACCAGTATCTGGAAGCAATGTTCCACGCCGTTTTCCTTACGCTCAGTCAGAGCGCTTGTACAACGGATCGAACATGCCGACAGGCCTCACGATCTTCGATCGCGTGTGGTGGGATGTGCAGTAAGTAGCACGTGTTGTAAATGACAAACGGCCCGATATGCAATGCATGTCGGGCCGTTTATGTTTTCCTCTCAATGCTGCCGAGAGTGAACGTCGTTGTAGTTCGTTACAAATGTACGAAGTGAATCATATTCCTGGAGCAAAGATCGTCAATGAAGGAACGTTCATCGTAAACCATGCGAACAATGCAGCGATGATCATCAACAACACGATGCCAATGTTCTCCATCATTGCCGATGGTTTGCTTGCCGCGATGCGATCATGCACGATGACTGCAACCCGTGATGCTACTCCATAGAGTGCGATATCAACAATCACAAATGATCTACCAACGATAGACGTGTACGCATAGAACACTGCAACAATCACAACGTTCATTGCGATGATTGCAACCGAGCGACCGAGAATGGATGACGCACTCTTGTTACGAATCGAGCGCCATGCATCCTGAAGCATGAGCACCAGCGTCGCACCATATCCGAGTTTGAGGTGTTCCCACACACTCTCGTTGATTGGTGCGATCAAGCCCACGATGTCGTTGTAACCGGTAACTGCATAGAGCATATGCCATATCCAGCCGGCAAAGAACAGCGTCCAGAAATCACCGCGAGCGGTGGAAGTCATGCATTATCCGTTGTTTGTGTTAGGCCCTTTAATCCACGCGTGGCCAGAAGAATGAAGCCAATGCCAATGGTGCCAATCGCAGCAAGCGTAAAGAATGCTCCCTGCTCGCCCCATGCGCCTGAGCGCATGCGACCGAGCAGATCGGGTCCGATATGACCACCAAGGTTGGTAACGGAATTGATGAATGCAATTCCAGCCGCTGCCGCTGAACCCCGCAGAAAGATCGGTGGCAGTGACCATAGCGGACCAGCGTACGAGATCGAACCGCAGGTGATGATTGCAAGCGCAATCACCGAGCCTACAGGATTACCACGCATCTGCGATAACAGAAGCAGACCACATATCGATGCCACATAGCAGGCAATCAGGTGCCAACGTCGTTCACCCGTTCGATCGGAATGTCGCGCGACTAAAACCATGCTGATGCCACCGAATACCCACGGCACCATCGTTAGTAGGCCAGTCGTAAAGTAGTCACCATGATCGACACCCATTTCGTGGACAATCGTTGGCATCCAAAAACTGACTGCATAGAGGATGATGATGCCAGAGAGGTTCGTTAGACTGATGAACCATAACCGTGGGTTTGTGAAGGCAGAGCGAATACTATGCGTACTCACATGGTGCGACTCCGCGTGCGAGCGCGCTACAGCCTTCTCAACCTCATCACGTTGCTGTTCAGTAAGCCACGGAGCAGTGCGAGGTCCATTCGGTAGGGTGAAGAAGACGACAATACCCATAAGAACCGATGGAATAGCCTCGATCACGAAGAGCCAACGCCATCCATGCCATCCCTGTGTACCATGGAGCCCCTCCAAGAGCGCACCAGAGAGCGGAGCGCCAATGATGTTCGACACAGCGATTGCCGTCATAAACGTTGCCACGGTGCGTGCGTGCATCTCCCGCGGGAACCAGTATGTCAGGTAGAGAATGATGCCAGGGAAGAACCCAGCCTCTGCTAAGCCGAGCAGGAAGCGCAGAGCATAGAGACTGAACTCGTGGTGTGGCAGACCGAACAGTTCTGGTAGCGGACCCCAGGGTATCACGTCGACGAAGGCAAATGCGCCGGAGATGATTCCCCATGTGACCATGATCCGGGCGATCCACACACGTGCACCAAAACGTTCCAGCATCAGGTTGCTTGGTACTTCAAACAAGAAGTATCCGATAAAGAAGATCCCCGCTCCAAACCCATACACAACGTCGGAGTAGCCCAGCTCGGCAGACATCTGCAGCTTCGCGAAGCCGATGTTCACGCGGTCGAGGAAGGACACAACGTAACTGAGAAACAATACCGGCATAATCCGGCGCATGACGATGCGAAACACGTCATTCGACATTCGACCCCCTGAAGAACTTGACCTTGTTACTGCTTTACGATCGTCGCGTGTACACCGTCCCCATCGATGTGGTACACGCCTGGCACAAGATCCGAAAGATCAACGTAAAGCTGCGATGGTTCCATAGCGACAACTTCGCGTACGCACTGTCCAATGTGCGACCAGACGCGATATGTTCCACGAAGCGACCCTGCTGAAGCGGCCGATACGACGACGTACTCTCCAGCAGGATTCGGAGCGACGTACGATTGGGATACCTCGTTGGCAACACCAACCGTTCCGTCAAGAGCGAATGCGGCTCGACGATACATACCGTTGGTTGCCACCGTGCGCACGACACCTTCGACGCGTACATCAGGTTGGGTGCGTCGAACAACAAATCCCTGTGGACGCTCCTCGATTGCACATCCGTTGCAAAGCTCGAAGTACGTCATTGCTGTTGTGAGGCAGGCGTCGGATGAATCAGCGATGCCATAGGCAACCTGAACACTGTCGCTATTCCTCGTCACAACGAGTGTAGGCTCGCCGTCGCACTGTAGGGCGTGATTCACACCCGTGCTCGCCCCGTAAATTCTGCCAACGCTGAGTCCGTCGATCGAGCCGTACGACCACGCGCTGAACTTCGCTGTGGGATTGGTTGTCGTGATGCGATGCTCACCAGGAGCAATGGGTCCGTCGAAGGCAACAAATGGTGTTTCACCAATCAGGTGCTTACGAAGTCGCGTCTTGATTGGCTGTCCGTCTACACGAATGCTGTTGATGTCCTCGGCTACACATACGAGCGAAAGGAAGTTCTCCGTTTCTGATGGTGCAACGAAAACAGCATGATCGATCCACTGCTCATTGGATGGCACGATCTGTAGCTGAGGCATGCCCGCATCAGTCGACGGGTCGTCAAGTGGCTGTGTTGATTGCCATGTGATGTATGCATACGACTTCCCGTACTGTGCACACATGACTGGTTTCGTCGCATACCAGTATGTGGCTATCTCAACATGTGATGCATACCACGTATCCCCTGCATGCAGCATCGTATCGATGTTTGCACTTGTGTTGGATGATCGCGAAATGATGATGGTGCTGTCCTCAAGAACGATAAATCGAACCACATCACCCCGATCATCTTCAACATCGATCAGCGACAGATCACGTCCACGTAGACGCGTTGGCGAATAGAGAATGGGTGTGGTCACGAAGACCTTGCCGGCCTGCTGCGTTGGCAACATCGCATCATGCAGGTTCCCCCGACCCCGTGTTGCAGCGCGCTCGTAGTTGCCTGATTTCGGCATGCTGTTGGGATGGCGCAACACAGACGTCTTTTCGTGTCCGCTGACGACTGCAATCGGATGTGTGCTCGCGATAGTACACGCACCTGTGTAGTCCGTCGAGTCATTCCGTGATCGACCCTGCTCAACGGGGAATTGCTTGTACCACATCTCACCGCGTTGCAGCGTCGTATCAAGCACGCCCGATGGAAGCGTAATCGAGACACGTGTATCATCGACATCGGCGATCAGCGCTACTGCGGAAGTTGTAACGGTTGGTACATCACTCGTCAACCCATACTCATCTTGCCACCACAGGAACGGCTTGTAGACGGTACCCCAGGCGTAGCTCGGAATGTGGCGTGCAGCCTCTCCATGACCTAACCCAGTTTGGAGCGTAAGGACAGCGAACGGTTGGGTTCCAACAAACTCAACTGCTTGCGATGCTGGAACGAAAATCTCGATGCTGCCCTGAGCAGGAACAACCACAGATGATCCGTTTACAGTTACGCGAGAGCCAGAGCGAGAGGTTACAACGCATCGAGTGGTATTCGTGGCAGGACTCTCTCCCGGAGCGATACGCGGCACAATTGCAGCCACGCGGTATCGAAGTCCTTCATTCAAAACCATCCGCCCAAGGGTATCAACTTGAGCATTGCCTGCACCTGTGCAGATGAGGAACAGCAACACGCTGAACCCGAGGGCGAACGGACGCATCATTTCTTCCTTACGGTTACCTAAAAAATAGGAGAAATTCCTACCGTTCCGCATGCGATCCGTCATTGTTTGCTGTAGGTTTGCTCGAAATCATCACACGGTCAATACCCATGAAACCTCTCGCAGCGCTTCTCGTTACTGTAGGACTCGTTACTGTCCTCGGATGCAAGTCCTCAGCGCCTGAACAGCCCAACTATAAGCCAGTAGGTTCGTACAATGCCGCACCTACGGATGATGATGTGCGTGCGGCTGCAGATGCTGCTATACGCTCAGCATTTCCAGATGGAAAGGCATCATTAGTTGCAATTGCAAAGGCAGAGCGCCAGGTGGTTGCTGGCCTGAACTACCGTATGACGCTCGTTGTGCAGCATAATGGACAAGAGGCTACCTACGCGACGGTTGTGTGGCGCAAGCTCGATGGCACGCACGACGTTGCTTCGTGGAGTGTAGTAATCCCCAAGAAGAAATCTGACGACTAGGTTTGGTGTACGTTCGTTAGCGTCCGATGATACGGCCTTCGATGCGACCTGTAGCCTTGGACGATTGGACCTTAATCGTGCTGATAGATCCTTGGGCTTGACCCGTCACGTTCCACGTTGTTGAATCGGTCGTAAACGTGTGCTGCCACAGCGTCTCTTCATTCTTCATCACAGAGACGGTCACGCTACCCGATGTGAGCCCCTTGAGGCTTGAGAACGTGATATCATGCTGCAACTTGGATGGTCGCGCCAAGTAGACGGGGTAGCTCTTCAGGTAGGTACTGTTGCCCTTCCAGATGTCGATAGCAACGGTATCGGCCAGTTGTTGTACGAACGTCGTATCCGCTCCACTCACGGTATCCGTTGGATTGGGATCCGGCGTTGGATCGACAGTTTCTGATGAACATGCAGCAAGCAATGCTGCAACGGCGATTGCAAGGAAAAGGTGTTTCATACGGCAAGTATACGCTGTTTTGGAACTTGGAAAACGTGCTTATCGTTCAAGGGGGCATGCAAAACCCAGCAATCCTTGATCAGACCGCAGAACTTCGTGCTCAACTTGAACACCACCCCATGTACGAGCGTCTGACAACGGCCTCGGCACTGGCTACGTTCATGGAATACCATGTTTGGGCTGTGTGGGACTTTATGTCGCTGCTCAAATCGCTGCAGCGCCATCTTACATGTGTTGAAACTCCATGGATACCCACGGGCGATCCGGAAACACGCTTTCTGATCAACGAAATCGTGGTGGGTGAGGAGAGCGATGTGGACCGTCACGGCGTCCGGATGAGTCACTTCGAAATGTATCGCTCTGCGATGAAGGGTCTCGGGGCATCAACAACTGCCATCGATACATTCATTGATGCACTTCGCAACGGTCAATCATGGAAGGATGCTCTTCCTACTGCAGGCGCACCAAGCGCATGTGTTGCATTTGTACAGGGCACAATGAGCATCATCGAGCGCGGTAAGCCCCATGAAATCGCGAGCGTATTCACGTACGGACGCGAGGATGTGATCCCAACGATGTTCCTCGGCATGCTTGATCACGTTGCCAAGGGCGGCGAGCGTGTTGATGTGGAAGATCTACGATACTACCTCCAGCGTCACATCGATGTTGATGGCGACCATCATGGTCCACTCGCCATCCGAATGGTCGAACTCCTCTGCGGCGACGATCCCGTCCGCCTCGAAGAAGCACGTGTAGCAGCAGAGAAGGCACTCCAATGGCGCCTTGACCTCTGGAGTGCTGTGCAAGGGGCCTGCAGCTGATTACCATTGCATTAAACTGCAACCTACAATCCAGAAGAATTCCGAGTTTCGCATAACTGTTTTTCCGCATTTCAACGGGGGATGCGTATGCATCGTTTTGGGGTACTTCTTCTCACGCTGGTTCTTGTGTGTTCAGGTGTTACCGCACAAGTAACCACAACAGCTGGTGTTTATGGTGTGGTCAAAGACGAGGGTGGGCAAGCTCTCGCTGGCGCATCTGTCACAATGGTTCACCAGCCTACGAAGACTACGGTAGGTACGTATGCTCGAAAGGACGGACGGTATACACTTACATCCTTGCGTGTTGGTGGACCGTACACGCTGACAGTAAAGTTGGTTGGTAAGCAAGACTTTTCCTTGAAGATCGAGAAACTGCAGCTCGCGGAGAACCGCCGGGTCGACGTTGTTCTCAAGGAAGGCGCCGTAACAGGCAAGACCGTGACCGTTGTTGGAGCCCAGTCAACAATTCAATCGGGACGTACAGGTGCATCAACAGAAGTTGATGATCGTGTTATCGCTGCGTTTCCTACCATCTCTCGAAACTTCCAAGACTTTGTCCGCTTTACTCCGCAGTCATCATCTGCAGGAGGCGGTACGTCAATCGGTGGCCGCAACAACCGCTACAACAATGTGCAGATTGACGGTACGCAATACAACGACCTGTTTGGTTTGGGATCGAATGGCACGCCAGGTAGCAGTGCCAACGTAACGCCTATCTCACTTGACGCTATCGAAGAGTTCCAAGTGCTTGTGGCACCATACGATGTCCGTCAAGGTCGTTTCACAGGTGGTGGTATCAATGCTGTAACACGTAGCGGTACCAATACATGGACGGGATCTGCATATGGTTTCTTCCGCAATCAGAATATGATTGGCGATCTCGTCTCAACCAATTATTTGTCTCGCGGCACTGATGGAGCAGCTCTTCCAGTTGGTGAGTATCGCGACACAACGATCCGAACACCATTCTCTTCGTTTTCGGAGTATCAGGTTGGTGCGCGTGTTGGCGGACCAATTATTCCGGACAAGTTGTTCATGTTCCTCAATGTCGAGAAGACAGGACGTACACAGCCAAAGCCACAGCTTGCATTCCAACAGAACGGCACACTCAATCCACTTGTGCGCTCAATTGCTGACACAGTGGGTGAGATTCTTCAGTCGCGCTACGGATACAATCCAGGCGTCATCGACAATCAAGAAGTCAATCGTCCAAGCACTAAGATCTTTGGTCGCTTTGACTGGAACATCAGTGATGCCCACCGTCTTACCCTGCGTCACAACTTCGTTGATGCGAGTGATGACATCTATAACCCATCGCGTACTGGTGTGCTGTTCGGGAACCGCATGTACACATTCAATAGTCAGGCGAACAGCACTGTGCTTCAATTGAACTCGGTACTCTCTCCTGAAATGTCGAATGAAGTGATTGTTGGCTACACGACGATTCGCGATTTCCGCGATATCGCCGGTGACCGTTTCCCATCAATCTCGATTTCAGACTCACGCATTACGGGTATCAACATCAGTGCAGGTGCAGAGAACTTCTCGCTGCGCAATCGTCTCAGCACAGACGTGATCGAAATCACGGACAACTTCACCTATACGATGGGTGCACACACATTTACAGTCGGTACACAGAATGAGTTCTTCACATTTGAAAACTTGTTCATCCGTGATAATGCTGGAACATGGAGCTTTAACTCGCTCAATGACTTCCGCAACGGTATCGGCGCACGCCTCCAGTACTCGTTTGCACGTCCTGGCTTTGCATCAGACTGGGCAGCACGCTTCTCAACGGCGCAGCTTGGCTTTTATGTGCAGGACGAGTGGGAAGTCACCGATCGCCTCCGTGTCACACTCGGTCTTCGTGCCGACATGCCGTTGTTCTTCGACAAGGCATCGTACAACCCAACAGCGGACACTATTCGCTATAACGCAACATCTGCACTTGCGGGCCAAGCACTTGGTCTGAACACGAGTGTTCTGCCAGGAAGCACCGTCCTCTTCTCTCCACGCCTCGGCTTCAACTGGTCGAGCGATGATGAGAAGCCATGGCAAATTCGTGGCGGTATTGGCATCTTCACGGGTCGTATCCCGTTCGTGTGGATCTCGAATCAGTATTCCAACACCGGTGTTGAGGTGGCACGTCTTGATGTGCGAACAACATCGACAGACACGCTTCGATTTGATCCGAATCTTAATCCACTCGACTCAAGCTTCTACAAGCGCGTCGGCAATATCACAGAACTCAACGTAACTGCGCCTGACTTCAAGATGCCACAGTCGCTTCGTATTGATGCAGCTGTTGATAAGGAAGTAGCAGACGGGTTGTTTGTAACGCTTGAAGGTCTCTACTCTCGCAATCTCAATGACATCTACTATCGCGACATCAACCTTGGCGACCGTCGTGATACAACTGCGCTCGGCTCGCGCCTCCCGGGCGGTCGAGGCGTGTACGGTACATATAGCGGACGGAACACAACGCCACGCACACAGGTTGGTTCGTTTGGTAGCGGACCATTTACTAACATCATCCAGCTTGGCAACACGTCGCAGGGCTACAGCTACATGTTCTCGGCCCAAGCAAAGAAGAACTTCGAATCTGGATGGTTTGCGAGTGTGTTCTACACCTATGGACGTTCATTCGATCAGAACTCCGGACTTTCGTCACAGGCAATCTCTCAGTGGCGCTTTAACCACACGCCAGACAATCCAAACGAACTTCCTGTAACACCATCGCTCTTCGACATTCCTCACCGCTTCGTCGTATCGCTCAGCAAGCGCTTTGAGTACGGTGGTGGTTATGCAACAACAATCAGTGCCTTCTATGAGCTTCGCTCGGGTCGTCCATTCTCGTACGTGTATGATGGCGACTTGAATGCGGATGGTCAGACAGAAAACGACCTGATGTACGTACCGAAGGACAACAGCGACATTCTCCTTGGTCGTGTGGTTACGCTTGGAAGTGGTGCAAACCGTCGTGACTCGCTTGCTCGCTCGTCCGCGACAACGTACTCACAGTTCAACTCATACATCGATCGTGATCCGTATCTCTCTACAGTGCGCGGTCAGATTGCCGAACGTTTCTCAGCACGTGAGCCATTCGTACATCAGCTTGACCTTCGTTTGGCACAAGAGATTCCAAATCCATTTGTCGAGGGACATCGTCTCGAGATCACAGTCGACTGCATCAACTTCCTGAACCTCGTGAACAATACATGGGGTCGAGTACAAACAGTGAATAACAACCGTGATCTTCTCCTTCGCTTTGAGGGACTTGTAACACCAACAATGGTCCAGGATGGAACAGCAAATGCTGCTGTTGGTACCCCGATCTTTAGCTACACGGATAAGAAGAATCCGTATGGCTACGATGACCTCCTTTCACGCTATCAGCTTCAAGTGGGCGTGCGTTACTCGTTCTAAGAGAACTGACTCAATCGTTCATTGCGGCTACATCCCTATGGGGTGTAGCCGCATTTGTTTCGGTAGTATGCCCCGTATCATTGCAGTATGAACAATCAATGGGATGAACGGTACTCAGCTTCTGAGTACGTGTATGGCACGGAGCCAAATGACTTCCTTCGCGAAGAGTATCACCGCATCCGTCCTGGTGGAAAGGTGCTTTGTCTCGCCGATGGAGAGGGCCGAAACGGCGTGTTTCTGGCGCAGCAGGGCTTCGACGTAACGAGTGTTGACGCATCTCAGGTGGGACTCGAAAAGGCCCTAGCGTTGGCGCAGGCCAACGACGTAATGATTACAACAGTGCATGCTGATTTGGCAGACTACGACTTGGGTGTCGATCAATGGGATGCCGTTGTCTCGATCTTCTGTCATCTACCACCTGATCTTCGTTCACGTGTGCACAATGCTGTTACGTCATCACTACGTATGGACGGTGTGGTGATTCTCGAAGCGTACACTGTTGATCAACTGTCATTCAAGACCGGAGGTCCACCAGTTGCTGCATTGATGATGTCTGCGCAACAACTGCGACACGACTTCGAAGCATTGGACGTCATAGTGTGCGGCGAACGCACGCGGATGATTCATGAAGGTGCGCTTCACATCGGACAAAGCGCCGTTGTACAATTTGTAGCCCAACGCAATAGGTGATCTATGCAAACAGCAACCGACATCAAAGACATGGTCCGTTCGAAGTACGGCGAGATTGCCGCGCAATCGAAGGAACAAAACGCTGCCTCCTGCTGTGGAGCAGGTGAGTGCTCAACAGTCGACTACACCATCTTCTCCGAAGATTACACCAAGCTCAAGGGCTATGTGGCTGACGCTGATCTAGCGCTTGGTTGTGGTGTTCCAACAGAGTTCGCGCAGATTCGTGAAGGTAATGTGGTTGTTGATCTCGGATCAGGAGCTGGTAACGATGCCTTCGTAGCTCGAGCAATCGCAGGTGAAACTGGCAAAGTCATCGGCGTGGACATGACTCCGCAAATGATCGACAAGGCTCGTGAGAATGCCGATGCACTGGGATTCAACAACGTTGAGTTCCGACTCGGCGACATCGAGAACATGCCTATCGCAGCTAATCGCGCAGATGTTGTGATCAGTAACTGCGTGCTGAACCTTGTACCAGACAAGCATCGTGCATTCGAAGAAATGTATCGCATCCTGAAGCCGGGTGGACATTTCAGTGTGAGCGATGTTGTGTTGAAGGGTGAACTGCCTGACGGACTCCGTAACGACGCGGAAATGTATGCCGGCTGCGTTTCAGGTGCTATCCAGATGGACGACTACCTGCGACTACTGCAAGAGGTCGGCTTCCAGAACATCACGGTGCAAAAACAAAGACGCATTGAACTGCCTGATGATATTCTCGGCAACTATCTCACGCACGATGAAATCACCACAATGCGTAGTGGTGATACCGGGATCCTGAGCATCACCGTCTATGGTGAGAAGCCTACAGAGCAGTGCGCCCCCGGTTCAGGCTGCTGCTGAGTCAGCGTTGTACAACAATCACTGGCGCTGTGGTGTGGAGTGGAATTGTACATTCTTCTCCCGACTGAACAGACACGCTTACGATCAGTCTACTCTGAAGGTCGTAGACGTCAACAATGCGTGACCTTGGAGAAGGTGCGACACGGAACGCAGGTCCGATAACGAGAACTGGATTCATCCGCGCACGTTGAACCTCGTCCGTGACACTCACGAGTGATAGATCTTCATACGCGCCGACGTTTGTTTGTAGAGCACCACGCGCTACATCTCGCGCATCGCTTGATATACCCGGTAGTGGCGAGACCACTCCTCGGAGAGTAGTTGTCACCTCTGGGTAGAGCGATGATGGCTCCGATGTTGGAAGCCATGAGGCCACAACGTTGTTGTTTGAGACGCCAATGCCATCGATTGAGGCGCACCAATAGTTCGCCTGATACGAAAATGCAGGTAGGGCCTCCGCAGGAACGCGCACCCATCTACTCGGGTTGACAGCCGCTGGATCGACACTGAAGATGTTGTTTGCAACCAGCACATTGCGAATCGTGCGATTGATAGGGAATGGCTGTGAATACACGCCATTCACGAATCTCACAGAAGT
>JAURNF010000243.1 GCA_030830285.1 Candidatus Kapaibacterium sp. | reverse complement strand
TCTCGATGCGCGCCTCCGCACGGTCCGTGCAGAGCTGTCGACGATTGATCTTCGCCGACTCGGCGATGATGTGCGCAAGGTAGCACTCATTCGTAACGAACGTGTGCAGCGCATCGATGCGCTTTGCACCCGACTCGACGATGTGCAAACACAACAGTCGACAAAGACTGACGAAGCAGCAGCGATATCGAGTGAACTCGAAGGATTGCAAGCAGAAGCATCCACTGCAGAAACTGCAGTGAACGAAGCTGCTGAGGCACTTACAGCTAAGGAAGCGGAGCTTGCAACAGCATCGCAGTCCTTGCATGATGTCGAAGCCATACTTCAAGAGCGCACCAGCGAAATGCGTGCAGCCGAACTCCGCGTTGTGCAGCTTGCCGGTGAAGTTCAGACACTCACCAGCGATGAAGGTCGACTCACCAACCAGCGACTGACGATTGATCAACGCAAGGCGCAGCGCGAAACAGAGCGTGCCGATCTTCAGGCACAGCAGACAGCGTTGACGACAGAGCGTGAAGGTGCTGACCTTGCCGCTGCGCAATTGGTTGCTCGCTTGGCAGATGCGAAGTCTGCCCGTGAGGCGCTTGAGCTGACAGTCAAGGAAACATCTGCAGCGCTTCAGGAAATCGCTGAGCGTGTTCGACAGTGCCGCAAGGATGTCGATGCGGTTATCGCTGAGGCGCATGAAGCAGATCTCAAGCATAACGAGATTCGACTTCGCATGGAGACGCTCACACGTCGCGCAACGGAAGAACTCGATCTTGAAGTACCAGAGCAGCCGACGGTTCCAGAGACGGAGGAATCGCCTGAAGCACTTCGTACGGAAGGACAAGAAGTACGGCGTCGCCTCACATCAATGGGGAACGTCAACTTCCTTGCATTGGAAGAACACGAGCGCGAAAACGAGCGATTCCAGTTCCTCACACAGCAACTTGCCGACCTTACCGAGAGCGAGCGAACGCTCAATGCGACGATCGCTGAAATCAATGAAACAGCGCGTGCGAAGTTCACATCGACCTTTACGGCGATCCGTGAGAACTTCATCCGCTTGTTCACGATGCTCTTCAGTGAAGATGATGAAGCCGACTTGCAGATGATTGAGTCGGAAGATCAGGATCCACTTGAGTGCACGATCGACATCACCGCAAAGCCACGTGGTAAGCGTCCGCACAGCATTGAAATGCTGTCGGGTGGTGAGAAGACGCTCACAGCAATTGCGTTGCTGTTTGCGATCTACCTCGTCAAGCCGAGTCCGTTCTGTATTCTCGACGAAGTGGATGCGCCTCTTGATGATGCGAACATTGATCGCTATCTCAAGATCATTCGCAAGTTCGCTGAGAACACACAGTTCATGATGATTACGCACAACAAGAAGACCATGGAAGCTGCCGACACGCTCTACGGCGTGACGATGGAAGAACCAGCAGTGTCGAAGGTCGTCTCTGTGCATCTTGCCGGAACAGCCGCAGCCTAACACTCCTCACACGCATAGTCGAGACGTTGTATGAACAGACTCATCCTTGCCTCCGCTGTAATAATCCTTTGCAGTGCCTCAATGGTAGCGCAGGACGAACCGCAACCTGTTGTGCTGACCGAGACTGTGCAAGGTCGCTTCGGTACCGTGTGGGAGTCGCTTAAGACTGCTATCGAAGAGTTCGGTTGCCCAAAGCCTCAGGTGATCAAGGTTATTGAGCCAGCAGAAGAGGGCGGACTCTACAAAGGCCAGTATGTGTCTGACTACTGCGTGCTAGCTGAAGGGGAAGACACGACCAAGGCAACAATTCAAAAGTATTCAGATGTGCCGCGCATCCGCGGAGGAATCTGGGTGACGTGCCGTGTGCAGTACAAGATCAATGTTCGTGAGGAAGAAGGCGGCATCACGAAGATTATCCTGCGCGCTGAAATGTCGGGCTTCGAAGAGTTCATCACCGCAGCCAATCACTTCTGGGTGTCGAATGGCATCCTCGAGCGGCAAATGATGGAAACGATCTTGGCAAAGGTCAAGAATAAGCAGGCTGAGTCGGGTAACTAATCGGCGACGCCTTACTCGGCACGCGTTACGTCGTACTCTGCAACCTTGATGTCGAACTCCGAGCCTGTGGGATAGAGCGATGCCGTTGCATCGCTGAGTGCGCGTTCGACACGCACTGTTGCCCAACAACCACCATGAAACTTCACCACCGTCGCTTCATACAGCGGCTGGTCGCGAAGCGCCACATTGTAGCGCTCGCCTGGTGTGAATTCCTCTTTCGCGACCTTATCGTGTTGTGGCTTCATCCTGCGTGGCCCTCAGACATAACGTTGTGTGAAGTCGATCGATAACTGTTGTCGCATGCATCGATGGAACAAGTACATCGGCACGTTGCGAAGCAGCGTCGGTGATGACGTCGAACGGGGAACAATCGTGGATTGATGCAACGATCTGCGACACCGTCGTAAGAAACCTCATCGTATCGATGTACACAACGGTGCATCGATGCATGCCGTTGTCAAGATCTACGCCGACGACGATTGGCTCAACGTCTGTTGCATCGTTATCGATTACCGTTGATGCACCGGTTGGTGCAAACGCACTTGCGATGCGCACAGGAATGTGTGCGTGTTCTGCTGGTTGCATCATCGTAGGGTAGAGCAGTTTCACCCCGGCCTCTGCTGCGATGCGCGCTTGAGTATACGACAAGTGCTCACGCACAGCCGTGTGTGCTACCACATGTGGATCGCCGCTGCGTACGCCCTCGACATCGGTGTAGATGGTCACCATATCTGCATCCAACGCAGCACCCAAGAGCGTGGCCGTCAAGTTCGATGATTCACGTCCCATCGTGGTCACATCGCCCGACGTGGACTGTCCGACGAAACCCTCGATCACCACGATGTGGCGCTCGGCAAGGAGCGGCGCAATCAATGCGGTTGCGTGTCCAGTTGTCTCCTCGGTCAAGGGGCGAGCACAACCAAACTCATCAGTCGTCACGATCACCG
>JAURNF010000242.1 GCA_030830285.1 Candidatus Kapaibacterium sp. | reverse complement strand
CCCATCATCTACCCCCTTACACTGACCTTTAAAATACCAGTGGCCGCGGGATGGTAGCATGAACTTCCAACTGTTTCATTGATAGTGAACGCGATCGTTCGATAGCGAAGATATAAGTTCCTCGAATTCAAATGTTGTGAGACATTGACTCATTCAAAACCCCGCAACCGCGCCCAGGTCCCTCGTCCCCATTGATACGTTTCCGGCCCCTGATGAGATGCACGTTAAATGGATTGGTGGAAGAGACAGAGCATGCCTACGAACCTACAGCCAATAGGCCATCATCTTCCGGTGACAGTTTGAACGGAGCCATACACTACCCCCTCACAGCCTCTTCACCATCACTTCGCGCATGCGAATAATGCGCTCGGTGAGCCAGTCGTAGTATTCGGGCCAATGTGACTCATTGAACAACTCAACTGGTCTATAATCCATAATCTTAGCACGCTTGACGCCCTCGACCTTATACCAATGAAGTGGAGCGCCGTATTCCTGCTCAATCTCTTCGCGCTTAGCAATCAGCACTTCATATGACGGATGATTATCGTACACGCGTAGGTCGACTCGGATATGTGGACCTGAGTCGCTGCTCTCAAAGGAGAATCCAGAGCACACAAGTACGATGTTGACTTTTGGTTTGTAAACCGACACAGATACGTTAAGGCGCGGGCCAACCTGACCAAGCGGGATCATCACATCAACGTCACGAAGGTGTCGCGCAAAGCCATTCCAGAAGCGGTGCTGAAGACTTCGGATTGATGAATCGCCCTCAGCGGCATCATCGTCCGGTTCAGTCAGGAGATCATCATCGGATTCAACGTTGTCCTCGCCCAGATACTGACTTCGCAAATCGTCTAACAACACACCACCCTTTGAAAGCACCGACCAAAACGTCCAGCCATTGGTTGCCTTCCCATCACGCGCCGCACATCCAGCGCCAGATGGTGTTGCATAGTGAACACCATCGAAAACAATGGTACCCTCACCGCTGACCTTCGCTTGTGTTCCCGACAGACTGGACCATGTAGATCGCAGAATGTCTCCTTCATTCAAGAGCCCAGCACGCATGAGGTCTGCGATCCTGACGTTGGCCCATTTACTCTCCTGGTTTTGCATGGTCTCGATGACGTGCCCCTCGGGTACTCGCCAGATGGAAAGGACGGTGTCGATCATGTCCGATGTGCGACGGTCGATCTGTTCGTCTGACCAACCCTCGCGGGTGTAGTCTACGAGGCGGTTGTTCATCAAAACCACGCCGTGACGGTTCAGTTCGCGTTCTTTGTCCTGCCAAGCCCCGTTCGAGACCTTGCTATTAAGTGCTTGTGTAACGAGTGTCAGATTACCTAGGGTATGAATGCGCTCCTTGCGCATTCCATGATCGCCGTCAGTCGGCTCTTGCCAACTTGCCTCCCATGCTTGAGGCATGAGATGTTCGATGGTATACATGCCGCGAGGTGTGCGTACACCTGTAAGACCCTGCTTACCAGTGCCGTACCCACGCATGTAGTCTTCGATTGACTCCAGAACCATGCGGAGACGTGTTCGAGATATACGCTTGTAGATCGCTGTCCGCTTCAACGCGCTTCGCACCATCATATCGTCTGGCCAGAAGGTTGAATCACCTCGCTGGCGCTCTAGATGGCTACGCAAGCTGTCAGCCACATTGTCTGTTTCAGCATTGCGCACGATAGTCACAAGCTCGGCAAGGAATCGTGAGTGGCTTTTCGCTGCTACACGAATGAGCATACGTCTTACAAGCCAGCTTTCGATAACGTCAACAGCCTCCTCGACTGCCTCCCTTGTAAACGGCGTTTCTCGATCAGGATCAAGCAATGCCAAGAGCAGTGTCTTGACCACGTCACTCTGCATCGCCTCAGCTCGATATGCAAACAGTGCTACGCGATCAACTTCTCCTTGACTTGACAGACCCTTGCGTGTGATGTCTTCATATACCATTGCCGCTCTATGAATGCGCTTTACCAGATCGAGAGTCTTCAACTCAGGTCTGTCGAGCAAGAAACGCTTGAACGTTGCGAACACCTCACTTGACGTGATGTCTTCCCCAAGCATGCTGAACAGCCAGTGGTTGAAGAACACTACTGCGCGTGGTCGCTTCAGGCGGCCTGACAGAATCTCCTCTTCCCAGAACGGCGTCTCGTACAACTTCCAATAGTCGTTGTAGATCTGCTCGACGTCGACACCCTCTTCGCTCAATCGCTGAAAGACGAAGTTTTTAATGAGATCGACAGGTGTGAGCGGTGTGCCGCGTGCGTTGAGCGTCTCGAAGATCTCTTGTGCATTCTCATCTACTTGGAGGTCAATCACGACCAACTGCAACAACTTGCTTACGGCTGTCTCGAGTGCGTCTGCTCGTAGATCGTCTGAATAGATCGACTCTTCATCGAGCCATTCCGTGGCTTGCTGGAAGAAGTACTTATGCGCTTGCACAAGGCGTGCATCAGCATGGTCGAGTGCATCGTAATCGAACGGTGGATGAATGCCCATGACTTCGTTGAACGCCGCACGGTCACGATTTGTTGGCCAGACCTTAAATCGGTCTTCAGGCTTCCGTCGAAACGCCTCAGCATTTTCGACGAGATATGCCAAGCGCGCAGCAGCATGTGCGTGACCTCGCAGGGCAAACACTGCATGCACGGCATCGAGGAGAATCTGCAACGTCGTCAGTCGCTGCTGTCCGTCAATGACGATTCGCGTTTGCAGATCCCCGACCGCATTCTGGATTTGCTGAATCACAACCGCGCCCAAGAAGTGCGGCTGCATCGACTCAGGTCCGACTGTTAACACACGTCCTGCGACACGGATGACATCACTCCACAGCGGTTCCCACTGTCGCTCCTCGCTCCACACATATGGACGCTGAAACAGCGGTACTAACAGTCGTTGCGGCTGATTGAAGATCTCAGTTGGGGTGCGTACGTTGGTTTGCATGTGTATCTATCCAAGCATAATTCGCGTGATGAATCAGCATGCAACATCGTGCAGAATCGCTAACTGAGCAACTGCCTAGAGCTGATGTTTTCCACCGTCAGATCTTAGAACGACATCGCGATCCCCACATTCGGCCACACCATCGGCATCGCACCAAGGTCATATCGCTGCGAGGTGTTCACCGACAGCTTGAAGCCACCTAGGTTGCGACGCAGATCATCGTTCTTACTCCCTGCGTATGCCCATGGTGCGATCAGGTCGTACAAACGTCCAGTGATGAATAAGGCAGCGCCAATGAGAGCTTCGGTCTCGGTTCCCGATGAACCAGCGGATGTAAAGAACAGCGCAGCGCCAACGGCCTGCGATAGTGTTCCGAACACACCGCCGCCGATGTTACCCTGGACATATGAGCCAACGCCGAATCCGACAAATAGATTCAACGCGAATGCGCCACCACCTGATACTGAGTGTGCTGCATACAGGCGGGCTCGCTGTCGATACGATAGATGGGTCGCTAAGCTTCTGATCACCGGTCCGTGTGCTTCCATGTCATCGGATATCAGCAAGCTGATATCAACGAGCGTCTGCAACGAGTCCTCCTCGTAACGACTCACGTATGGCGTCTGCGCGATTCCGTCAACTGCACCGACTATTACAAGGAGAACTGCGATAACAAGACTGCGAACTGCTGTGATTTGCATCAGTGACCATGCCTTATGTGAATTCGTAAAACCATAGCAAACATGAATGTCTATGCGACGTATTATGGCGCGGTGTCGCTACCTCGGCGAGACGGCGTCGCGCCTCTACATCGTCTCAACCTCGGCGAGACAGCGTCTCGCCTCTACACGCCCCCTACCTATTCATCCACCACAACGCACCATTCAACACGCTTGCGAAGGTGACCCATAACAGGTACGGTACAAGCAGCCACGCAGCAGTAGTGCTCACGCGACGGAATGCGATGATGGTTGCGAGGATCGCACACCACAACACGATGATTTCGATGAAGGCAAATCCAATTTGACGCGCACCGAAAAACAGTGGCGTCCAAATGGCGTTCAACGCCAGTTGTATGAGAAACACCCGTAGGGGCGAGGCGTCGCCTCGACCCCTGCCTGCCCCCCGTTCGGGCGCGGCGCCTCGCCCCTGCCCCCACACCATCCATGCACTCACACCCATCATGGTGTAGAGCAATGTCCACACCGGACCAAACAGCCAGCCGGGTGGACTCCACGTTGGCTTGTTGAGCACGGCGTACCAGTTGCCGGTGGTAAACACTGCACCGGCAGCGGCAGCAGCGTAACACAGAGCGATCCATCCGATGAGAGCAAGTGCAGATGTCATGCGCGTCATTCCTTTACGGCGTTCTTCAGCTGCTCCCATGTTGCTGGTGCGAAAACGGGCGCTGCTGCTGTGTCGACATCCTTGCTGAGCTCGTCGAGGTAGCGCGCACGCTCGCGCGGGTGTGGGTGTGTGCTAATCAGGCTTACGCCGTCGAGCCCAATGGCATGCTCGTCGGCAAGACGTCGCATGAAGTCGGCGAGTGGACGCTGCGGGATGTCGGCACGCTGGAGATAGCGCACGGCTTGATAGTCTGCCTCGCGCTCACTGTCGCGATCGAATGAGGTCGATATGAGCTGCATGACAAGTTCTTTGATCACTGCAGTTGTGCCGGTGCTGGAGGTGGCAGAGACAAGTGCTGTTAACCCAACATTCTTGACGAGTCGCTCACGTATGTGTCCAAGCTTGCTGTGCGCTATCTCATGACACAGCACGCCGGCAACTTCGTCAGCTGACGTTGCGTCGAGGATCAATGCGCTGTTGATCACGATGTGATTGCCCGGCAACGCATAGGCATTCACGTCGGTATCACGCACAACATGCACGTGGACATCCGCTGTGTCGATACCGCTTGCATCACAGATGCGGATCACCATACTGTCGATCGCTGCACGCACATATGTAGTGCGCACTTCCGACTTCGTCTCACGCACAACGGTCCATGCAAGGTCACCGAGTTGACGTTCCGTGTCGTCACTGAGCTCTTCAACGTGCAACATGTCCATCCACGGCACCATCGACAGACCGTAGAACAAACCACCACCAACGCCAACAAGCAATACGAGCTTGATCAGGATGCTCTTCATGCCCCCTCCCCAACAAGTCGATCGGCAATGTCCGATACCAAGAACCAGCGCACTGGCTTGTGCGTGCGTACGCGAATCGCTGCCCTGATCGATGCCACAAGCTCAATAGCATTGAGCAGTCCGATCACGATCATATAGGCGATGTACATGTTGGTGATCTGCGTATCAAAGAACACAAGATTCACCGTCCACCAAAACGCAACGCTGTTGAGTGGAAGCGTTACGAGCTCCGTGATCAGCGCCTGCATGCAGTGCCAGCGCACAAACGCACTCTCACGTCTGCTCCCAATGAAGAACATGATCGTCGAAATCACATTGATGATGGGAAGGGGCAACCCAGCCGCAAACGTAATCAGCGACATGATGTACACGTTTGAGGCTTGCTCTGCATCGTGCTCGCGCTGTGCAATCTCAACGGCTGTCATCTGCTGATCCCCTGGTTGTAGATGTTCCATGTCCATAGGCATGCAATGAAAAAGAGAACTCCCACCATAACTGCTCGCTGACGCAGCACACGATTACTCCACGTGTATGCGCCGATGAGTGATGATCGCCTCGTTGCGAGGTCAACAACGATCCACCACGGAATAACACCAAGCGCAATCACTGCAGCAATGCCAAGAGGATTGCTCCGCAGCGCGTCGAGCACATCTCCATGCATGAGGTGCATAACCGAACGCGTGGTGCCGCAGCCCGGACATGGCACGCCGGTAACCGAGCGAACAATGCAGATCGAAATGCCTGATGCATCGTGGGCACGCACGTAGGCGTTGTAGCCAACCCATGCATACGCTACAACAGTCATCAACAGCACGACGCCATAGAACCGCGAGCGCGACATGCCGTGTGCGGCATCATTCATGTTACATAAGGTATGGTTGCAGCTTTTCGAAGTTGGTCTGACGCGTCGCCTTCTGGATCAGAAAGAGGTCGACCAAACTCCAGATGCCAAGTCCACCGCATGTGATCAGCTTGGCAATCCCCGCGCCTGTCTGACCAATCATGAAGCGGTCAATGCCGAGTCCGCCACCGAGCAGCGACACCACAAGCATCATTATCGGATCGCGCAGCTGCACTGACGAGATCATCGCCCATTTCGATTCGTCGGCATCCATCAAGCGCTCACGAATCATGGTGAGCTGCATCGCATCAAAGTACTTTCCGTTCGACATAACAAACATGTCAACGCGTTGCATTTCCATACCTACCTCCTGTGTATCTATGTGAGTACATCCCAGGACCGTAACATAGGAAAGAAATCAGGGAAATGGGGCTCCCCCGCAACCCACACCATTAGTCGTGGGTGAGCGGGGGGGGGCTACCGAAACAACTTCTTCAGCAGATCCCAGATGCTAAACGTGGTGCGATTGTAGATGCGATTGTACGCGGCCTTCTTGGGGTTGGTTAGCCAACCCCAACCGCGTGGCGCTTTGAGTCCGAGGTTGTGTCGGACGATTCGCTTGGGCGATGTACGCGCCGAGATCATCTTCTTGAGCGAGGGTTTGCGCGGACCGAATTTCATGGTGACTCCGTTGGATGGAGGATATGTGCGCAAATCAACGTATTTCTCAAGTGGATGTCAATTTGTATGACAGTGTGATCACGAAATCGAGGTCATGACTCGCTGTGCTACCGCAGAGTTATGCTCTTCGACAAGCTTCTTTGAGTTGATGAGTGTAATGATCGACCAAACAACCCCCACACATACAAAGCAACTGAGAGTCTGCATCACTCCCTTGGTTACATCGCCCATGTAGAAGTAGAACACTCCGAATAGAGCACAGATTAAGCCGGTTGATGGATCCTTTGCTTCAGATTGATACTGTATGTCAAACTTCATTCGCTGTTGCTCAGATAATGACATGTATCGATCAACGAACATTGCAGGAACTTGGGCTCCCATTGCGACCTCTCCCGTGTGTGTGAAATGAATACTACCCCACAAACCTCGCGCCCTATGCGACGTATCGTGTCGCGCCGCTAAAACACAACACCCCCATGCGCTTGTGGTCTCGTGCGCATGAGGGCGATGTCATACCTGGTTGTACCCACTTTCTATGTGACCACAAAGTACGCGGCGAAGATGCGTGGAATTGCGACGT
>JAURNF010000241.1 GCA_030830285.1 Candidatus Kapaibacterium sp. | reverse complement strand
TCGTGCACAAGATCATACACCGGCGTTGATGCGTTGAGTACAACGCCACTTCCAAGCACCGCACGAGAGCGGACAACGACGCCTTCGTAGACGCCGCAATTACCACCAACCATCACATCATCTTCGATGATAACCGGCCGCGCACCCGCTGGCTCGAGGACGCCTCCGATTTGCGCCGCAGCACTAATGTGGACGCGCGCACCAATCTGTGCGCATGTTCCCACGAGTGCGTGCGAATCGATCATCGTTCCTTCGCCAACGTACGCGCCAATATTCACGTATGCTGGCGGCATGCATATCACACCGTGTGCGAGGTATGCTCCGTTGCGAATCGTTGTACCACCAGGTACAATCCGTACTTGATCCTCCAGCGTAAACGCACGAGTGTGAAGCGTGTGCTTGTCGAAGAAGCGAAAGTTCTCATCAGTCGACATGTCCTCGAGACGTCCGGCACGGAAGAGCAGAAGTATTCCCTGCTTTACCCACGCATGGACCACCCACGCACCGTCATCGTTGCGGGTTGCGGCACGAATAGTACCGGAATTCAATGCATCGAGAATTGTCGCGCAGCTGTGTGCGGTGCGACTATCATACTGCAGTTCGTGCGCAGGAAGTACAAAGAGTTGTTCGACGGTTGACTGTAGTTCGTTGTTCATGAGCGGCGACGTGTAGTTGTTTTCGTTGAAGAGCGCTTGGGTGCTGGAGTCATCGCAAGATTCAGAATCTTATACAGCAGACGAGCAGTGGTGAGATCTGCATGTGGCGTGCGCGCATCTGGCGCAAGCTCCACAATGTCGAGTCCAACGATGCGACGTCCAGATGCTATGACTTCACGAATCACATCAATCGTTTCACTGTAGAAAAGTCCGTCTGGCTCTGGCGTGCCCGTAGCCGGCATAATTGAGGGATCAAATGCATCGACATCGAATGTGATGTAGACATCTTTCGCCAGGGTATCAACAACACTCTTCTGCCAGTTCTGGCCATGCAGGCCCCTTCGAATTGCAGAAGCGAAGAATGTGTTAACTCCCTCCTTCTTGATGAATGCGGCTTCTTCCTTGCACAGCGCGCGAATGCCCACCTGCGTGATGAGTTTCGGTGGGAAGAACTCTGCAACACGAGCCATGAAGCACGCATGCGAATACTTCGATCCTTGATAGCTCTCACGCAAATCAGAATGCGCATCGAAGTGCAGAATGCTCATCGACGGATACATGCGATAGTGCGCAGCAATCGGAGCGGTTGATATGGTGTGCTCGCCCCCTATCGTCACGACGAACTTGTCCATCTCGAGGAGGTCATCAACCTGCTCTTCAATGATGTCGAGCGCTGCACGATCAGACTTCTTACCAAATGCGAGTGGCTTGAGCGTAGCAATTCCGATGTCGAAGCACAGCTCGCGCTGCGTTTCGTCATCGTAAAACTCTACATACGCGCTGGCATCAATCACACCCTTGGGTCCGTGCTTGGTGCCACCACCATAGCTTACCGTGTGCTCGTAGGGGGCCGACACGATAGCGATCTTTGAGGATTCGAGTGTTGAATACTGCTTCTCAATGGCGAGAAAATTCGAGGTTGGACCCAGCACCTTCATTGACAGACTCCGCATAAAACAACTGATTACAAAAGTACGGGTCATGCAACGAACATGCACTCGCGTATCTTCGCCCTATGCATTCTTTGCGAGCACAACGAATAGGCTGGTACACGATCGATTGGGCCAACAGTGCCTTTTCGACATCCGTAGTTACTGTCTTTCTTGGACCATACCTCACGTCGGTTGCGATGACCACAGCCGTAGATGGCGTAATCGCACCCTTTGGTATCGCGATGCATGTCGGCAGTTGGTTCTCGTTCTGCATCTCCCTGAGTGTGCTTCTGCAGGTTGTCGTACTGCCAGTCGTTGGTGCGGTTGTCGACCGTTCGCATCGCAAACGCATGATGTTGGCACTCACCACGCTCTGCGGTGCATCAGCCACGATGGGTCTGTTTGCCTGCTCACCGGAAGCAGGCAATTACATTCTCGGTGGAGCACTCTTCATCATTGCAAATGTGTTCTTCGGTGCAAGTGTCGTTGTAGCAAACGCGTTCCTCAACGACATAGCAGCGCTCGATGAACGCGATGCTGTATCGTCACGCGGATGGGCACTCGGCTACCTTGGTGGTGCCATCCTGCTTGCAGCGCACCTTGTGTGGTACACGGCCGCACCAAACTCCCTCACCGTACGAAGCATCTTGGTGAGCGTCGGTTTGTGGTGGGCGCTATGGACGATTGTTCCATACGTCATGCTTCGAGACACCGCACGCGCCGCTGCGGATCAATCAACGAAGCTGCGAACACCGTTCTCACAGGCATGGACAACGCTACGTGAAGCAATGCGTGCTCCACACACTGCGCGATTTATCATTGCCTACATCGCCTTCAACGAAGCCGTGCAGACGGTGATTTCGCAGGCTTCCGTGTTTGGCAGTATTGAGCTTGGACTCGGACTCGACGTGCTCACACAGGCCGTACTTGTGGTGCAGGTTGTTGCCATCGGTGGATCGCTCGCCTTTGCAGAGTTGGCTAAACGTACCACAACCAAGACAGCCCTCGGCACATCGCTGATCGGCTGGATACTCGTAATCCTCGCGTCGTTCTTCTGGGTGCAGAGCGCAACGCAATTCTTGATCCTTGCAGGTTGCATCGCCATCGTACTCGGAGGCACGCAGGCTCTGAGTCGATCTCTGTTCTCAACGATGATTCCGCGAGGAAAGGAAGCTGAGTACTTCTCGTTGTACGAACTCAGTGATAAAGGGACCGCGTGGATAGGTCCATTGCTGTTTGGCATCACACTAAGCATTACGCACAGCTACCGATGGGCGATTCTTTCCCTGCTCGTAATGCTCATCATCGGCATCATCGTACTTGTTCGGGTAGATACAACAAAGGCCGTCGCGGAATCGCAACGGCCTCTGGAATCTATCTAACCTCAGACGGACGATTAGTCCATGATCTTTCGGAGGAATGCAGGCTGATTTCCTCCCGCTGATGCCGCCTTGCGAACCTTCTGCGAGAAGTTTGCATCTGCATCTGACGACATCGACTGTGGCGTGATCGGAACGCTACCCGTTGCTGGTGGTTCCTGACGTGGCATACCTGCTTGCGAGCGCTCTTGATCGCGCTGACGGCGCAGATATGCTGGTACGTTTACATCATGCACGTCAACATCAGAACTTGGCTGTGCAATCGGTGCTGGTGCTGGCGTAGTGCCCATCGTGAGTTCTGCTTCTGGCTCCGGCGTAGGACGAACGATCTCGATCACCGGTGTCGATGCAAGTGGTGCAGAGACTGGAATGACCTTCTTTTCTTCTTGACGACGGAAGCCGGTTGCAACAACCGTGATCGATATCTCATCATCCATCGATTCGTCAACAACGACACCGTGAATCAGATTCACTTCATCGCCTGCTGCCTTCTCAATAGCTGACACAGCTTCGCTCACTTCGAACATCGTCATGCTCTGTCCACCCGTGATGTTCACAAGCAAGCCTTGTGCACCATAGATCGACATGCCCTCGAGGATCGGTGAGTTCAACGCATTCTGTGCTGCTTCGATTGCACGATGTTCACCTGACGCAGTACCGATACCCATGAGCGCATCGCCCATACCGCTCATCACGGTGCGTACGTCGGCAAAGTCGACGTTGACATAGCCAACACCTGAAATGATATCGGCGATACCCTTCGTTGCATTGTAGAGCACCGTGTCAACCATCGCCAGTGCATTGGCGAACGTCACGTTCTTATCGACAACCGTAAGAATGCGCTGATTAGGAATCACAATCAGTGCGTCAACATGTTCACGCAAGTCCTTGATGCCGTTCTCAGCAACATTTGCACGACGCTTTGATTCGTAGGCAAATGGCTTTGTGACGATACCGACGACAAGCGCTCCAATTTCGCGGCCAACGCGTGCGATCACTGGTGCTGCTCCAGTTCCCGTACCGCCGCCCATTCCCGCAGTCACAAAGATCATGTCGCTACCCTGGAGTGCATCGTAGACTTCATCGATGCTCTCCTCGACAGCGGCACGTCCGCGCGTCGGATCAGCGCCTGCGCCGAGTCCGCGTGTGACGTCCTTGCCCAACTGAAGCTTGATGCCAGCTGGGTTATTCAACAATGCCTGGCGGTCGGTGTTCGCTGCAATGAACTCCACGCCGTCGAGTCCGCGCGCGATCATTGTTCGCACTGCGTTCCCGCCGCCGCCGCCTACGCCTACTACGCGAATCCGCGCGTCGGTCGTAAATCCAGTTGTGTCCAACTCGATGGCCATTATTCCCCCCGGAATGTGGTCATGGTGTGTAAATACATTGAGTTACAAGTTTTCGAACCAATCTTTTACACCCTGAAGGAGACCGCGCTTACGCGGCGCTTCTTCAGGCTGTTGATTGGTAGCTGCTGTCGGTTGTTGTTGCTGTTTTGGCACACGAGCAACTGGTTGGTCGCTGTGTACCTCTTGAAATTCATCTTCATGCTCGATGCTGTACATCGCCAAGCCAACTGCTGTTGCGTGAGCTGGCGTTGTAACCTCGCGAGCGAGTCCATCGTGACTGAAGCCACGTGGTAGACCCTTGTTGACTGGCAAACGGAAGGTGCGCTGCGCGAGCATGTCACACCCACGGAGATCTGCTCCGCCTCCGGTAATCACAATACCTGCCGCCAATTGATGCGACAGACCCGAGTCGTGGATGCGCTGCATCACGAATTCGAAGATCTCTTCCATGCGTGGCTCGATGACCTGACACAGAATCGACTTCGACAACTCCGTTGGACGACGTCCGCCGACACCCGGAACTTGGAAGTGCTCATCGCGTAGGATGCTCTCACTGATCGCATGGCCATGTTCGATCTTGATCTCTTCTGCGTCGTTGCTACGAATGCCAAGCACGGTCACGATATCATCCGTCACACGCTGACCTGCCAGACCAATCACACTTACTGCACGCAGCACATTGTCCTTGTACATCGCAATGTCAGTCGTACCCCCACCGATGTCAACCAGGGCTACACCAACGTCACGCTCTGCTTCATCCAGCACAGCCATTGCACTTGCAATCGACTGCAGCACCACAGCATCGACATGAAGTCCGGCACGCTCAGCACACTTGTAGACATTCTCAACTGCTGACGCAGACGCAGTGATCACCAGCGCGTTCGCCTCAAGACGGCGTCCACTCATGCCAAGCGGATCAGAAATTCCATCCTGTCCGTCAATGATGTAGTCTTGCGGAATCACATGAAGAATGCGGCGATCAGCTGTGACGTGCACCTGACGTAGTTCCTCGTGCAAACGACGAACGTCCTCTGCCGAAATCTCGGATGTACGTGTCGTGACAATGCCACGCGTTGTGAATGTGGCGATGTGCTCGCCGCTTACACCAATCACAACTCGACGAATCTCATATCCACTTTGCTGTTCCGCTCGCTCAATCGCCGAACGAATAGCATCAGCAGTCTTCGTGATGTTGGTGACAACACCACGCTTGAGTCCATCACACTCTGCAGTGCCTGTGCCGAGAACTTCAACTCTGTTCTTCGTTGGATCAAACGACGTCACAACAGCACACACCTTCGTGGTGCCAATGTCAAGGCCTATGTGGATTTCAGGAGTACTCATACTGCTGCTCCCTCCGTGCCAACGCGTTCAACCTGATGATAGCGCAGAACGATCTGGTTCTTCCAACGCAGATCGACTTCTGAAATCGTTGCCATGTTGATTCGCTGCGACGTCTCGTTCCAGAAGACGTTCATGTCGGCAAATGCACCGCGTGCGCGGTCTGCATCCATCTCGCCAAGACGCCAACGTGTATCGTCGGTAACAATCTCTACTGTTCCACGTCGACGATCAAATCGAACTTCAGAGATCGACTGATAGAGAACTGGATCAAGCATTCGCGATCCAGTCACGAGAAGCGATACCACGCGTTGCACATCCGACGCTGACAAACTCGTGCCATCGGTCGACTGCAATACTGGAACGTTGTGCGACGCACGCTGCGTAACCTGCGGCAGTACCGAACCAGCTGCATCGACGTACCGCAACGAACCATCGGCGTGCACAACGTGCGCCACCGGAATACGTTCATCGATTTCAACTGTAAGCTCGCGTACACCGCTGAAGTACACCGATGCGCTGCGAACGTACGGGAGCGACTCAAGCGCGAGTCGGACGTCTGCGAGTACGATGGAGCGATGTGATTTGGATGTGAGCGTGTCAACAACGCTGAGCACAGAGGCCTTGCTTAATCCCGACGCGCCCTCGATTTCTACGTTATCGATGTGCTGGCGGTCGTACCACTGCGTCGACATGAAGCCAAGGAAAACGAGCGCCAGCATGGCGATGACAAGCCCAGACGACCTACGGCCGCCTCGCTGCACCGATGCTTCCCGATTCTTACGCGCCACGTTCTTGCTCCGGATGTGGATAACCTCGCAAGGTTATTCACACATGTGGTTAACTTCCCTATGCTTTGGCCGTTTTACCGGGTGTTTTGTCCCTCGGAAACTCTCGATACCCTTGATTGGATAAGGAGTTACGACCTCCACAAAAGTAGTTGATGGGATAGCAAATAGCAATACCTAACCCATAGAAAATGCATGGGTTTGTTGACAGGTTATCCACATGAAGTGGAAAGGTTGGGGCTCTTAGGTCAACGAACGGGTCCGACCGCCATCGACAATGATGCTTGTGCCTGTGATGTACGAGGCAGAAGGTGAGGCGAGGAACCCTACGGCATTGGCGATTTCAGCGGGTTGCGCGAAGCGTCCAACGGGAATTTCTGCCACCATGTGGGCACGGACCTGATCTTCCGATTGGCCTTTGATTCGGGCGCTGCGCTCGATGATTGCCTGCAGTCGGTCGGTCTCTGTGGCACCTGGCAGAACGTTGTTGACCGTGATCCCTCGTGGTGCGAGCTCGTTGGCCATGGTCTTCGACCAGCTGGCCATAGCGCCCCGGATTGTGTTGCTCACGCCAAGTCCGTCGATAGGGATCTTCACAGATGTGGATACGATGTTGACAATGCGACCGTATCCACAGGCCGTCATTCCAGGAACCAGAATCTTGGTCAGCTGATGAGCTGTAAGAATGTGTTGTTCAAAGGCATTACGTAGGCTTTCCACAGGACTTTCCACAAGTGGACTACCTGCTGGTCCTGCTGTGTTATTCACAAGAATGTGGAAAGCGCCACCACTTTCCACAGCGTTTTGCACAGCGGTGATAAGTGCTACTTCATCGCTCATGTCAACAGCGATGGAACTGTGGGTCTGGCCAGCATTGGTTGGAAGGAGGCCGACGACGGCGTCGAGCGCAGTCTGTGTGCGAGCCAGGACAGTAATGGATGCGCCGTTGGCTGCGAGTTCCTGTGCAATCGCCTTGCCGATTCCTTGCGATCCACCGCATACAAGTGCGCGTCGTCCAATCAGTGAGAGATCCATGCGTAATGCTTCCTAGGGTTCGTGTGTACTTTTGTGACTACGAATCTACCACCCCAATTGTCTGAGTGAGCTTCGCATGCCTATCCAAAGCGCCTTCAATCTCCATGCCTGGATCGACGAGCACCGTCACCTTCTCAAGCCTCCCGTGGGAAATGCACAGGTGTACGAGAACACGGAGTTCATCATTATGGTGGTGGGTGGACCGAACAATCGCAAGGATTACCACTATAACGAGGGCGAGGAGTTCTTCTATCAGATCGAGGGTGACATCACCGTAAAGATCATCGATGACGGCCAGCCTCGCGACATCCATATCAAGGAGGGTGAGATTTTCCTCCTGCCCCCTCGCACACCACACTCCCCTCAGCGTCCAGCAAACACGGTCGGACTGGTGATTGAGCGCAAGCGGCACGTCCCGGATGAACTCGACGCATTTATGTGGTTCTGTGAATCGTGCGGCAATAAGCTCTACGAAGAGTTCTTGCCCCTTACCAACATCGTCAGTCAGCTCCCCCCAATCTTCGAGCGTTTCTACGGCAATGCCGAACATTGTACGTGCTCGAAGTGCGGAACAGTTATGCAAGCCCCAGTAAAGGTTTCTGCATGATCAAGATTGATTGTCATGCCCATATCCTTCCAGAACGGTGGCCGTCTCTGAAGGACCGATACGGGTATGGAGGGTTTATCGAGCTCGACCATTACACGCCTGGCAAGGCGCGGATGATGCGCGATGATGGTCTGTTCTTCCGCGATATCGACGAGAACTGCTGGAATCCAAACGCGATTCTTCGCGATATGGATGCGCATAACGTTGATGTCATGGTACTGTGCACGGTTCCCGTCCTGTTCTCCTACTGGGCCAAGCCGGAACACACGGAAGACTGGTGTCGGTTCTTGAATGATCATTTGGCCGGGGTTGTTGCCGATCACCCACAGCGGTTTATCGGACTAGGTACGTTACCAATGCAGGACGTGGATCGAGCGATCCGCGAGATGGATCGCTGCATTAACGAGCTCGGCATGCCCGGTGTCGAGATCGGAACCAACATCAACGGCATGAATCTCGACGATCGCTCGCTGTGGCCGTTCTGGGAAGCAGCGCAAAAGATGGGCGCTGCAATCTTTGTGCATCCTTGGGAGATGATGGGTGCCGATCGCACATCGCGCTACTTCCAGCAGTGGCTTGTAGGCATGCCGGCTGAAACGACGCTATCAATTACGTCAATGGTGTTCGGCGGCGTGTTCGACGCCTTCCCATCACTCCGCGTGATGTTCTCTCATGCAGGTGGCTCGTTCCCGTTCACAGTCGGTCGCGTCTCCCACGGATATCATGCGCGACCTGACCTCTGCAACGTGAATAACGTAGCTGACCCATCGACGTATGTGTCGAAGTTCTGGGTCGATTCAATTACGCATAACGCGGACGCACTGCGATATCTGATCGCTTTGATGGGCGCTGAGAAGATCGCCTACGGCACAGATTACCCGTTCCCGCTTGGCGATCTTGAACACGGAAAGTTCATCGAAGAGATGCCCGACTTGTCTGGATCGATCAAGCAGCAGCTGTTTGCAACAACGGTTGCAGACTTTTTACAGCTCGACCTGGAACGTTATCGACGCCGCGCGCATTATGACGATCTGGACACTGTTCGGGAATGAGTGCTTTGTAGATCAAATCTCTTCCGTAGATTTGTCGTCCAACGCCCACGGAGGGCTCGCATAATGGTATTGCAGCTGTCTTGAAAACAGCCGACCGAAAGGTTGTGGGGGTTCGAGTCCCTCGCCCTCCGCTCTTCACAACTTAATCGCGGATCATCCGCAGGAGAACACTCCCATGAAGCGCTTTGCGATTGTAGCCGTCGCCGCTCTCGGACTC
>JAURNF010000240.1 GCA_030830285.1 Candidatus Kapaibacterium sp. | reverse complement strand
CTTCCGCTATGGGGCTCGCATGCGCGTACGCATCGTGCGTGCCGACATCAAGAAGCGCATGATCGATCTCGAACTCTCACAAGATCAAACCGGCGCAGATGTCATCATCGACATCACCCCCACTGACGCAACCGCGAAGTACGGCCGCGGCGTCAAGCGCCGCAGCAGGGAGTCGTAGCAGGGGCGAGCAACCCACGGCTTCAGCCGTGGGAGCAGAGGCACGCAGCAGGAGCTCGCAGCCGTGGGAGCGGGGGTGGTGCGAGGCACGCAGGCGAGGGACCCCATGCGATGCATGCACATCGTGCACCCGCGCGCCCGTCCTACAACGCAAAACGGCGAACCCCTCTTGAAAGGAGTTCGCCGTTTGAGATGATAATCGGACGTGCGTTTGGGGCGAGACGCTGTCTCGCCCATACTACCGTTGTGCAGTGCGTTGTTCTGACGTTGGTGTGGTGAGTTCAGCCATATCTGCTTCTGTCAACCGGCGGGCACCGATGAGGCGCTTGCCGTAGTAAGTTGACTTCAGTGACGAGATCGTAACACCATACCGTGATGACGAGTGAGCGAAGAGATCATCGCCCAAGTAGATCCCCACGTGTCCAACAGCAACGCGACGGCGTGTGTTGAAGAACACCAAATCTCCGAACTGGAGTTCTGAGCGCTTTGAAACCGTCTTTCCAACTGACGATTGCTGTGCTGCGCTGCGTGGGAGCGTAACCTTCGATGTTGATTCGAAGATCATGCGTGTGAATGCCGAACAGTCGATTCCGCTGCGCGTCATGCCACCGTATTGGTATCGCGTACCAAGCCAGTCCATAACGACATCGATGATCTTCTGCTTCGGGATGCCTCCTTCGGTCGCTGTTCCACCCTCTTGGTCTACATAGCTGAGCCAGAGAGATGTGAATGCATCGATATCAACCGTGACGTCGTCTTCGCGCTCGAGCTCAGCAAGGTCTTCACCTTGTTGATACTGGAGTTCACGAACATTCGACGATTCACCCAGAATTTCACCATCAGCAGCCATGATGGCTGAGATGTCGGCGAGGTCTTCTGAACCTGCCTTGTATTCCATGCCGGTCAAGCGGCACAGTTCTGGACTTTGGGAGCTAACGAGATCAATCGCTTGCTTCTTTCCAGCTGCGCGAGCAGCGGGAGAACACTTCGAGCTGCGCGATGAGCGCTTTTTCTTCTTCTTCTTACTCGAAACCTTCTTTGCGGACGACTTAGTACGAACCGCTGCTTCGAGCGGAACGGTCACCATCGACGATGCAGCAAAGGCAAGCGTGAACAGGACGCATAGGAGCGACAAGCCGGTCTGTCGTAGCATCATCAGCATGCCTCCTATTGTCGTGAATAAAAAATTGATCAGCCGTCCTTCGAAACCGTTTCGAGGATCAGGCGATCGGATCCGTCAAGGGTGAGCCCCTTAACGCGAGGGTTCATCACACGAAGAACGACGTGGTAGTAGAGGAAGATCCAAGGGGATTCTTCAACGACGATGCGTTCCATGCGATGATAGAGTGCGGCACGTTCGTCGAACGTGAGCGTTGGCGATAGTGCCAAGGCATAGAGCGAGTCGAGATCACGACGGTCGATACGGGTTGTGTTGGGTCCGTTCGGCGCAATGTTGTCGTGAATGAACAAGGCGAGGAAATTCTCAGGATCGGGATAGTCCCCAATCCAACTTGTCCGCCAGAGGGCGAGATCTCCGCTGCGCACCATCGAGAGGTGCTGTGGGAAATCTACTTGTCGGAGGTCAACATTGATGCCGATCTCCTTCCACTGGGCTTGAATCGCTTCCGCAATGGATGCGGTACGTTGGCTATTGCCTAGCTGAAGCATCAGCGTCGGCAAGCCACGTCCATTTGGGTATCCTGCTTCTGCCAACAATCGACGAGCGAGTTCGGGATCGTACCGATACCCACGAACGGAATCACTGAACCCCGGCATGGCCGGAGGAAGAACTCCATTCTTCGCTGGAAGCCCCCTTCCAGAGAGGAGGTAGGCCACCAAGCGATGGCGATCAATGGCATAATTCAATGCCTGACGAAGCTTTTTGTTTCGCGACAGCGGTGAGGCGCTTCCCATCGGAAGCGTCGTGTCCATGAGGATACCGTAGTATTCAACGGTGTTGGCGGCGGTGCGAAGGACGCGGAATCGATCATACGGCGGACGGAGAATTCCGTCTGGTGCAAAGACACTTGGCACGAAGGATTCATCGACGTTTGAGACGAGGTCGAACTGACCCCGAGTAAACTCGAGAAACTCATTTTTCGGATCGCGGAGGAAGGAGATGCGCACCGTATCGAGATACGGCAGCCGACGCCCTTGGGCGTCTACCTTAAAATACCGCGGGTTCCGCGTGAGTGTCAGCTCTCGATCTTGGTTCCAGGATCCGAAGCTGAACGGGCCCGTGCCTACGGGATGTCGTCCAACATCGGTTCCATACGCTTCGATCGCTTCCCTTGGAATAATCGAGCCGTATGGCATGGTAAGAACTGCAAGAAACGGAGCAAAGGGCTTGGTGAGTTTGATTCGAATTGTCGAATCGTTGATCACCATTATGCCGGAAATCGATCCTCGTTGTCCCGAACGCGTTGCTTGATGAAACTCATCAGCACCAACGATTGATGTTCGGAATGCCCACAGACCAGTTGATTTCGTCCGTGCGTCCACGATACGTTCGATGCTGTATTTCACATCGTGTGCCGTGACGCGGCGTGTACCTGCTGAACCGAAACATGGATCGGCGTGAAACATCACATCCGTGCGGAGGTGAAATGTCCAGTCGGTTCCGGTTTCGTCAACACTCCACCGCGATGCGATGCATGGCGCGATTGTGAGTGTCGAATCCAACTCCACGAGTCCATTGAACAGGTGTGAGGTGGTCCAGAGTGCACTGCGGTACGAAGCCTGAGCTGGGTCGAGACTTAAGATTCCATCAGGTTCATTGTAGCAAAAGGTATGTCTGCTCTCAGATGGTGATGGCTTGCGGCCACCACACGAATGAACAAGAACACTGCAGAGTGCAAGTCCGATTATCAAAGAACGCTGCGGATTGAGCGCCCACAGTCTGTGGAAGAAAGTTGACACTGTCCGCGGTTTCACGGG
>JAURNF010000239.1 GCA_030830285.1 Candidatus Kapaibacterium sp. | reverse complement strand
GTATCCAATTCGTGGATCTTCACGAGAGAACACGATCTTCGGAATCTCAGCATCACCCTTGATGCTCGTTGCACCATTGAGCACGGGCACTGGACGCCAAGTAAGGCAGCGATCCTCCGACCGAAGAATACGTCCACCCTTCACACCGAGAAAGAACACATTACCGCTGTCCGGACGTTGAGCTATCGTGCACAACTGCTGTGTGATGCCGCGTGAGATAACGCTGATGCTGTCCCATCTGGCACCGTTGTCTGTGCTCCGCCAGATTCCATTATTGCTAGAACCGCGTGCCGCGTAGAATATTCCGGGAGTATCATGCGATTCAAGAATGGCCTCGGAGACAAACCACATGCGCCCATTGCCAGTTGTATCATTGAGCACGCGCTTCCATGTAGCTCCGCCATCGGTTGAACGCGTAATGCCATCGAAGGAGAAGCCCCCAGCCAGCATGACGTTTGTGTCGGCATGGGATATGGCAAGTGAGGTCACAAAGTTGAGAACGTCTGTGCTACCAATCTCGAAACGATACCATGACTGGCCTGCATCCCATGAGCGATAGATCTGATTAGCCCAATTGCCAACAGTGAGACTGCGCGGGTTCTGTGGGTTGACAACAAGGGTGTGAGAGAGAACGGGATTGAGCAGCTTCCATTGCTGTGCGCTAACGCTACACACGCCCATCGTCACGAGCGCAGCCGCGAGGAGGCATAGGGGAATGTATCGTCGCACCATAGGAATCACTCCTTGAACGTTTATCGCTGAACAACTATTGCCGCACGATGCTGTCCGGCGACAACACTTGCTACATAGGTGCCACTTGATGTGGCAGGGAAGCCGATGTTATGCTCGGTTGCTGCATGACATGGAATCTGCGCAATAGCGCGACCCAGCATGTCTGAGATCACGACAACGCCTTGCGTGACGCCATCTGGGAGGACAATGCGAAGCATGTCGCCACGCAGTTCAAGTCCAATCGTTGACGCAGTGTTTGGTTGTTCGTTCACAGACGTGACGGCTGTTGATCGATACACGCCGCATTCGGTTGCCATCAGGATCTCAGGTCGACCGTCGATCTCAGTGCGAGCGAATCCCCACACGTTTGCTGCCAACACATCGAGCTCGTTCGGTATCCATGCGACGTTGCTAAGATCTTGCCACGTTGTTCCACCGTCTGCTGAGCGCATGACAATCGAATCGCCCTTCATGCCTGGGACGCTTACCAATGTTGATGCACCGCCAATAAACATCTCGTCGCCACTCTTGGTCGGGTATACCTCGAGTGCATTGATGGCCGTATCAACAAACTTCATCGGTTCCCACGAGATGCCGTTGTCGTTGCTGACGTGAACTCCTCCGTTCATCGTGAGCGGACCCTGATTGAACCGCGCTGCAGTATAGACTCGGTTTGGCTGTGTTGGACTGAAGCGAATGTGTGCGCCTTCTGCATCGGGCCAAGTGCGAAGTGTATCAACAACTGTCCACGATCTTCCTGCATCGGTCGATCGGAACATCATTGTACGAGCACCAGTAGCGAGCATGACAGATGGATTCTTGGGATCTACAGCAAGTGCAAGCATCTTATCAGTTGCACCAAGCCCTGGAATAGTGCTCAGCGAATCCCATGTCTCTCCGCGGTCGTTGCTCTGATAGACGACGGCGGGATTGCTTCGAAGGACATACATCATGTCCGCATTCGATGGATTGACGGCAATCGCGCTAGAGCTCGCTACCTCGAATCGTCGCCCAACAGGGTCGGCCAAAACATTCTGCCAGGACTCGCCACTATTCGTTGAGCGATCAAGTCCAGTAAAGCCTAGGCCTCCAGCAAAGATGATCGTCGTGTCAACAGGGTGAAACATCACCGTTGTCAGCAGCGAAATGCCACCGGCATCGCCTACGAACACCTCTTGCCACGTCTGCCCACCATCGAGCGATGAGAACATCGTGCGTGCCATGTTGCCCGCGATGATCGATGCCGAATTTTTCGGATTGACAGCGATCGAGTACGTGGCCCGCTGCGGCAGGGCCATCTGCCACTCTTGTGCGAACATCATACCTGCGTGAAGAACAACAGCGACGGCAAGGAGAATACGAAGCTTCATGTGTGGTACCAGTCGATACGAAAAACGAAGGGGCGGCAGACTTGCGTCTGCCGCCCCAAGATAACGATTTCGTGACCTGTCGAGTTCGCTTAGCGAACAACGACGAATGGCTTCATCATGCGTGCGCCGTTTACGACGAGCGCAACGTTGTATGTACCTGCAGCAAGTGTCGAAGCATCAACGTTCAGACCGTGTGCACCAGCTGGGAGTTGCTGAGCTGCAACTGCGCCAACTTGAGTGCCAAGCATGTTGTACACTTCAACGGATACTGTTGCTGCATTGTCGAGCGTGAAGCTCACTTGCGCCGAACCAGATACTGGATTTGGCGAAATCGAGCTCATAGCAAACGAGTAGTTCTGCTCTTCTTCAACACCAACAACTGCTGTTGTACCATAGTCGATGCTTGATTGACCGTTGTACACGAGTTGTGCAATTGGCTTTGGAAGCAGGCTTGAGATTGTACCAAGGCCTGTTCCGAGAATGCGAAGAAGTGGAATGTCATCGACGCTCTTGACAACGTCTGGCATGTATGTGCGATATGCCATGTCTTCGTCGTCTGTGACGTTCTTGGCTGCTGTCCAGCTGTTGCTGCTTGTTGCACGCGACGCGACGAAGATGTCTGTGTCGAAGATTTGTGTAAGCGGATCAAGCTCAGTGTAGAGACCGTTTGTTGGACCGTCGAAGACGCGTACGCCGCTGAATTCCTTCGGACGGTTCGGGTTGATGTCGACCCACTTCACAACGATGTTCTTGCCATCAGCCGTTACTGCTGATTGAAGTTCATGGCCACGGCCATTACCGAACAACTGAATTGCTGGAGCACCAACTGCCTGCGAGATCGAGTCTTGCACGCTGACCATGTAGAAACCGTACGAGTTCAGCTCAGCAACCTTTGCGAGCGACCATGTACCCTTATCGTACTTGGCTTCTGCAATGTTGAACGAGAGAACTGTGTCGATCTGGCTTGGGTCTGCAACGTTACGCTGACCGGTTGCCAAACGGAAGAAGTATGAGAACTGCTCTGGGCCAGTAACGATCAACGAACCACCATCATATGGCGTGTTGAAGTCTGTGATACTTGGTTGGAATGCAATGTCGCCGCCTGTTGCCTGTGCGTATTGATCAAGCAAGTTTGTTGGCATGGCAACTGGGTTCGACCATGTCTTGCCCTGATCAGTCGACATCGAAACTTCCACCGAGCGAATCTCTTGATCCTCTGCTGGGAAGTTGTTGAACACCGCGTACATACCGCCGTCCTTATCGCCACCGAGGGCCATAGGGGCGTTGAACGAAGAGTTTACAACTGTGCTCGGACGCCACTTGTCGAGACCCCAGCCTGCTGGGATTGTAGGTACCTGACCAAAGTCCTCAACAACAAGGTTGAAGTTGAAGTAGCCGTACGCACCGTACTGAACACCATCATCTGGATTAAGTGTACCTGCAAGGTGGACTGCGCCGGTTGAGTTGTCACCGTGTACATCACCGAACTGGAACTCATAGCCAGCACCCGGACGTGCTTGATCGTTCATCGGAAGCTCATATGCGCCAGCCGATGTACGGTTCCACATGCTCGTGCCGCCGTAATTGAGGTTCGGCATTGGGTAGCGGATACCATACAGCATCACAGGATATGCCGCTGGGTCTGACAGATCGTCTGGATTTACCCAGCCGAGAACTGGCATACCAAAGAAGATGTCCGTCGAGCTAACCACAACGTCGAAGTTCCATGAACCACCGTTGTCAGCAGAGCGGACGACACCGATTTCAACGCCAGCGATTTGATTCTGGAGGTTGAACGTTGCCTTGTTACGTGCAATGTTCAGAGTGCCTGACTTTGCATCGTACTTGAAGATGTCGTTCGAGATTGTTCCAAACGGCCAGTAGTGGAACTGCGAACGAACGTCCGTTGTGAACACGCGCTTGAAGAGTACGCCTTGTGTCGTCTCTTCAGCCTTGATTGGTCCTTGTGATGTAAGGTCAGCCGGTGTCAACGTCATCGGGACGCTGCTGGCTGGATTGACGGAAGTCGTGGCAGGCTTCTGCGCGACACTGATCACTGCCGAGGCAGCAAACGTCGCAACGAGGAGAGCATGCTTCATTGTGTACTCCAAGAATGAAACGTGAAAGCATAAAGATACGGAGTTAGGGGTATTTTTGTGGTTTGAGTTGTCACCATCAGAATTGTTACGAACTATGACATCACAGCAGATTCAGCAGCTTCTCGAGCCAATCATTGATCCGGATCTAAACATGACGCTTGGAGCACTGGGTGCTATCCACGGCGTGGAAGTTGCCGGCGATCGCGTACGGGTGTTTTTAGAGGCCGTACAGCCCCTTCACTGGGTCGCACGGCGCCTCGATCATGATTGCAAGGCTACGATTGCGGCGCACTTCCCGAACGCCTCGGTGGATGTCCTTGTCCGTGAACGGGGGATGCAGATGCAACGCAGCGCGGCGCTTTCCGGCGTGAAGAACCTGATCGCCGTCTCGTCAGGCAAGGGCGGGGTTGGTAAGTCAACAGTCGCGGCAAACCTCGCTGCGGCATTGGCACAACGAGGGGCGTCGGTTGGCCTCCTTGATGCCGATATCTATGGTCCGTCTCAGCCAACGATGTATGGCTTGTCGGATCAGTCGATGCGTGCCGAGAAGTCAGCAGATGGGAAGGTTACGGGCTACCCAAACGAGGCCTATGGCGTAAAGGTGGCCTCGATTGGCTTCGTCATGCAGCGCGATCAAGCAGCGATCCTTCGCGGACCGATGCTTGCGGGGTACTTCACGATGCTCGTCGAACAAATCGTTTGGGGAGATCTTGACTTCTTAATCTTCGACTTGCCGCCTGGTACGGGTGATATTCAATTGACGCTCACACAGCGCATTCCGCTAACAGGTGCTGTTGTTGTGACAACGCCGCAGGAGATTGCACTGGCAGATGTCCGCCGCTCGATTCAGATGTTTAACAAGGTGAATGTCGACGTACTCGGTGTGATCGAAAACATGAGCTACTTCGTTCCGCCTGACATGCCTGAAAAGCGCTACCACATCTTTGGTGAAGGGGGCGGCCAGTCCGTCGCACAGGAGTTTTCCGTACCACTCCTCGGTGAGCTTCCAATTGATGTGCGTGTTCGCAAGGGGGCGGATGAGGGGTTCCCGTTTGTCCTGGATCCAGAATCAGGTGCCCTTGGGGATGCATTCCGTGCGCTTGCCGAAAACGTGGTGCGTCAGGTGCGCATTCACAACAACACTGCATCGGTCGGACCCGACATCTCGTTATGACCGACGCACTACGAGCAGAAATTGAGGATGCGCTTCGCGACGTCCGACCGTACTTAGCCGTTGACCACGGTGATGTTGAGATCGTTCGCTTTGAAGAGGCAACAGGTGTGCTCGAAGTGCGCTTCCTTGGGGCCTGCAAAACATGCTCGATGTCGGCGATGACTCTCCGCGCGGGGATTGAGCGTGCAATTCGCCTCAAGGTGCGTAGCGTCCGTCGTGTTGAGGCAGTTGCGTAAAGGATGTTAGAGATTTCAAGAAATCTCGTATGTTTGTAGCTCGTTAATCAACCCGGGCAGTTAGCTCAGCCGGTTCAGAGCATCTGCCTTACAAGCAGAGGGTCGGGGGTTCAAATCCCTCACTGCCCACCCG
>JAURNF010000238.1 GCA_030830285.1 Candidatus Kapaibacterium sp. | reverse complement strand
GTTGCCACGCGAAGGATGCCAAGCGTTGCGTCAAGTTTTGCATCAACAACAGGGGAGCGTGGGAGCCCCTTGCCTGCAGCTGTCCAGGATCGTCCGCCATCGCGTGTTTCATACACGCCAATGTCTGTTGCGGCAAACGCTACGTCTTCGTTATCGGGATGAACGCAAATCGTGTTGATGGGAACATCAGGCATCGCGTCCCCCACCGAGAACCACGTTGCTCCGAGGTCGGTCGACGTCCATACATGCGATGTGCCATACGATGCATAACTCACCCACACAGTTGATCCGCTGCGTGGTGAGCATGCCATGCTGCTCACGTACTGTTGAGGAAGGGGAGACGAAAATCGCGATGTCCATGTTGATCCTGCATCCGTCGACACGATAATGTCGCCATAGGAGCCACCGGCCCAGATGATGGATGCATCTGCTGGAGAAATTGCAAGAGCGGAAACCGTATTCGACAGTGGTGGTGAGATTGCGCGCCACGCATCGCCGCCGTTGTCGGTGCGATACACGCGCTGGCGTCCGGTGTACATCGTGCGGGGGACGTCCGGATCGATAACAATGGGTGCAACCCACTCACAAGGTTCGCTTGTGACGAGTCCAGCTTGGAGACGTCGAGAGAACCCCGTGGCAAGTTCAATTCGCATCAGCGCGCCGCGAGGTCCAGCGGTGATTATCACATCAGGTTCATTCGGCAGGTGCAGCGTTGTCATGGCGTCGCCATTCATGACCGTATCCCATGCTACGGCGTCCTGCGTGACAAGTGTGCCGTTGTCTTGTGTGCCACCAACGACGCGCGTGCGTGATGTTGCATCGATATCGACAGCGTAGAACTGCGTGACAGCGAGTCCGTTGTTGCGCGGGAGCCATGTTGCACCGGCGTCACGACTCTCCATGATGCCACCATCGTTGCCTGCCCACACGTGGGATGGATCGTGCGGATCGAAGCAGATCGCATGTTGATCGACGTGCGGATGATTGTTGCCATTGCCATCTGCATATCCCTGCGTGACGTTTGTCCACGTCGCACCACCATCGGTTGTGCGCAGAAGATCAATGCCACCAGCAATCACGGTATCGGGCGACGTTGGGCACACGGCGATGACGTTGTCGTAGAAGCCCTGACTATCCTTCGTCTGACACGTGCCGGCAAAGAAGCATCCAGTTGAGTCGCGATACACAACGCGCCAGGTCGCGCCACCATCACGTGATGCTGCGATTGTTGCGCGATCATCAAGTTCGCACAGCGCGTAGACGATAGATCCATTGCTCGGCGCATGCTGCACGCTGATACGTCCGATGCGTCCGGAGAGTCCGGACGTTGGTTCCCAGGTAGCACCTCCATCGATGGAGCGAATGATGCCGACATCTCGCATTGCCATGATGATGGTACTGTGATTCGTTGGATGTAGCGATGCGTCGTAGACATCTCCCTCGGCGATGCGCTTCCACGATAGTCCACGATCAGTGCTCTTCCAGAGTCCACCATGCTCGTTCATCCCAGCAACGTAGATCGTTGATGGTTGCGATGGGGGAATCATGATGCGTGAGCACGATCCCACTGAAGTAAGTCCGACGACCTCCCACGTTGTGCCTGCGTTTGTTGAACGCAACAACCCTGCACCGAGGAAGATGTTCGCCCCAGTGACCTGTTCGCCCGTGCCTGCATAGATCGTTGATGGTGACGAGGGATCGAACGCGAGTGTTCCCATCGCGATGCCATTGGCATCATCCATCATCGGCATCCAGGAATCACCGCCATTGGTAGACTTCCATACGCCACCTGCTGCGGCAGCGGCATAGATGACGTTTGGTGTTGTGGGGTCGACGATGATCGACTTGATGCGTCCGGCCGTTGCTATCGGTCCAACCGACTTCCATGTACGTGCGTCGAGCACCTGTTCGGGAGCGCGCAGCGACGCGCGTTGTGCAATGTCGATGGCCCGTGAGCGTGATGCCATATCGACTGCGCCACCGCGCGGAATGCGTCGCATGCGCATATCTTCGAAGCGCTGACGAATATGTTCACCGTCGTCCTCACCTGCCGTGAGCAACGTGGGAGCTAATGCAAGAACAAGGAGAACAACGAAGCGATGCATACCGAAAAAATACGGTGGAACTTGATGCAAGACGTAGCTGTTTGCCAAACGTGATACACACAACAGACAATCTCGTGCTCGGTGCTGGCTATGCCGGCATGACGGCTGCTGCGTTGCTTGCGCACGAGGGTAGGGACGTAACAGTCCTTGAGGCGCACGAGACGCTCGGCGGCTGTGCGTCGTTCTTCCGCACTGGGAAGTACTCGTTCGACGTTGGTGCAACCACGATTAGTGGCATGCAACCACATCAGCCAGCAGGTAGGGTGTTCGGACACCTCGGGCTGACACCGCAGCTGCTCAAGCAAGACCCGGGTATGATTATTCGTCGCACTACCAGCGACGTTGTCCGCTGGGCAGATCCAGCGACGTGGATTACTGAGGCGCAGAAGCATTTCTCAGGCGATCAAGCAGGATTCTGGAACGAGCAGTACCGACTCGAGCAACG
>JAURNF010000237.1 GCA_030830285.1 Candidatus Kapaibacterium sp. | reverse complement strand
CTGTTCACCGCCTACCGTCAACCACCCCTGCTTGTGGAGCGCTTGTGGGAGCCCATCGTGCTGGCCACGATGAACGCACCCATCCACCAAGCCTCTGCCGAGCTGTTTTGTACCGTGATGCGTCTCGCGTTTCTCGGTGGACCCGAGGATTCGCAGTTGCTGATTCCGCGCGGGGGGTTGAGTGACTTGCTTGAACCATTTCCAGCATGGATTGCCGAGCGTGGTGGTGAAGTGCGCACCAGTGTTGCCGTGGAGCGTCTCACGATACGTGACAATCGTGTGGAATCGGTCATGCTCAGTACTGGCGAGGAGATCGCCGACGTTGATGCTGTGATCAGCTGTGTTCCCCAGCGCGCAGTGATGCGGTTATGGACGGCCTCGCACCAGCCAGGCGTCGAACTTGCCGAGCCTGCTCACAGTCCGATCGTAAGTGTCTACCTCTGGTACCGCACGCAATGGATGTCGGCTGATCTCACCGCGACGCTCGGAACCGTCACACAGTGGGTGTTTAACAAGCAGCGCACCGCTCCCGGTCTGGTGGCGCTCACAATCAGTGCGGCCAGTGACCTAGCCAATCAGGAGCGCGAAGCCATCGTGTCGGCGTGCGATGCAGAACTTCGCATGCTCTTTCCTGAGCAGCTACGCGGGATAGACCTCGTGCACAGTCAGGTGATCAAGGAAAAGACAGCCACACCAATCTTCACGCCACTGTCCAATACTGAGCGACTCGCCAGCGATGCATTTGGCGTTGATAATCTCCGCATCGCCGGTGACTGGGTGCAGACAGGGTTGCCAGCAACGCTTGAGGGTGCGGCGTTTAGTGGCGTGCTTGCAGCCAGCGATCTGCTATCAGCGTAGCGCCCCAGCCGGCCAGTGCCCCAATAGCCATACCACCGAGGACATCGCTTGGGTAGTGCACCCCGCAGTACACGCGTGACACAGCAGCCAACACAGCATACAGCCATGCATAGGGGCGAAGACGTGGCATGCACCAGCCCAGGATGACCGCCATAGCGGCTGTATTCATCGCATGGTTACTCGGGAACGACCCTCCGCCTGACCCCACCAATTGGTGGACACCATCGAGGGTGAGGTATGGGCGTGGACGTTGGATGACCTCTTTAAGGAAGTAGTGGCTCGCCTTGTCGATCAGCGTGATCGTCGCCACCAAAAGGCCTGCGCACCAGAGTAGTTTCGCGCCACGTGTCGACGTCCGATTCCGCACACCAACAATGATCATCACGAGAAGTCCCGCGACGTAGAACGGCAGTGCGAGCTTCGTGGTACTGATGGCAACGAAGAACGTGTCTAACCACGGATGTGACAAACCATCGTTGATCGCCCGGAAGAGGCTGATATCAAGGGATTCGAGCGATTCAAGCATCTGCCAAACTAGACAATTTCGTGCTCATCGAATCGCTGTATTACCTGCGTGTTTCGCGCGTTCTGAACATGTGCAACCCTAATAGTTTTCCACACAAACTTTTGTGCATGGAAGACACAACCTTGTGACACTAATTTGCCCCCGTTGTCTCCACTACGCAGCAGCACGAAGAGGAAGAACAACGGCGACGGCACAGATGATCTCGTAGGGAAATATTCGCTTTCCAACAGGTCCTGTTCGTACGCTGTACGACTCGCGTCGATGAGACAACATCCCGCCTACGATCCCACAACCCGACATCTCCACGACAAAGACGCGTACATCGTACGATGTGCGTGACGTACGTGTCTCCGCCACGAGGTGCCAGGCTGAGTGATCGCAATGGTAATAGCCCATCGGGGGGCAGAAACCATATTGATCCTGTTGGAGGGACCACATGAAAATTGAGCGCCGGTTTACCACTGCGGGCACAAGCTCGTATGAAATGTTTCGGTACAAGGAGCGCGACTCCGTGCTGCGTAATCAAAGCGGCATGGAAATCTTCCGCATGCAGAACATCGAAGTACCTGAGGCATGGTCGCAGGTAGCAACTGATATTCTCGCGCAGAAGTATTTCCGCAAGGCGGGCGTGCCACAAGTGGATGCATCGGGTACACCGATCCTCAATGAGGATGGCACACCGAAGCTTGGAGCCGAAACATCGGTTCGCCAAGTCGTACATCGTCTTGCAGGATGCTGGCGCTTTTGGGGTGAGAAGTATGGATACTTCGACACTGCAGAAGATGCAGCTGCGTTCTACGACGAAGTTTCGTACATGCTGCTAAAGCAGATGGCAGCACCGAACTCACCACAGTGGTTTAACACTGGACTCAACTTTGCGTACGGCATCACAGGTTCGGCGCAAGGTCACTACTACGTAGACCCAGACACGAAGAAGCTCACACGGTCGAGCGATGCATACACGCACCCACAACCGCACGCTTGCTTCATTCAGTCGGTCAACGATGATCTCGTAAACGAAGGCGGCATCTTCGATCTCGCTACGCGCGAAGCACGCATCTTTAAGTACGGTTCAGGAACTGGATCGAACTTCTCGAATCTCCGTGGTGAGAGCGAGCGTCTCTCAGGCGGTGGTGTATCGTCGGGCTTGATGTCCTTCCTCAAAATCTTCGACCGTGCAGCGGGCGCCATCAAGAGTGGTGGAACAACACGTCGCGCAGCGAAAATGGTGATCGTCAATGTTGATCACCCAGATATTGAGAAGTTCATTGAGTGGAAGGCCAAGGAAGAAGAAAAGGTTGCAGCGCTGGTCGCAGGATCGAAGGTTGCAGCAACATTCCTTGAAGCGATTGTCGATGCAGCTGTTACTGGTGGTGCGGACGAAGCAACGAACGAGCGACTTCGCGTGCTCATTCAGCGTGCACTCAACCGCGGCGTTCCGTACAACATCATCAAGCGCTCATTGTCGCTGGTGAAGCAGGGTGTAACAACACTCGACTTCTCACAGTTTGACACGCACTACGAAGGCGAAGCATACAACACCGTGTCAGGTCAGAACTCCAACAACTCTGTTCGTGTAACGAACGAGTTCATGGAAGCAGTGATGACCGATGGAACGTGGGATCTTGTGTGGCGCACAAACAACACGAAGCGTACAACAGTGCGTGCACGTGATTTGTGGGACAAGATCAACATGAGCTCATGGAAGAGTGCAGACCCAGGTCTGCAGTTCGACACGACGATCAACGAATGGCATACATGTCCGAACGATGGTCGTATCAACGGTTCGAACCCATGTTCAGAATACATGTTCCTCGACGATACTGCATGTAATCTTGCATCGCTCAACCTTGCGCACTTCTACGACGAAGAAACGCAGACGATGAAGATTGACGACTACCGTCATGCCGTACGTCTGTGGACAATGGTCCTTGAAGTATCTGTGTTGATGGCACAGTTCCCATCGCAAGACGTAGCGCAGAAGAGCTACGACTTCCGTACGCTCGGCCTCGGCTATGCGAACCTTGGAACAGTGTTGATGATGATGGGTATTCCATACGATTCGCCAAAGGCATTGGCTATCTGTGGATCGCTGTCATCGATCATGACGGGGGAATCGTACGCAACGAGTGCGGAGATGGCGCGTGACGTCAAGCCGTTCCCGAAGTACAAGAACAACCGCGACGCGATGCTTCGCGTCATGCGCAACCACAGGCGTGCAGCATACAACGCAGGGGAAGGCGAATACGAAGCGCTCACGATCAAGCCGCAAGGCATTGATTCAGCGTACTGTCCAGACGAGTTGCTCGCAGCAGCGCGCAACGCGTGGGACAAGGCCATCGAGCTTGGTGAGAAGTACGGATATCGCAACGCGCAGTCAACAGTGATTGCACCGACAGGTACGATCGGACTCGTGATGGATTGCGACACAACTGGTATCGAGCCTGACTTCGCAATCGTGAAGTACAAGAAGCTCGCTGGTGGTGGCTACTTCAAGATCGTTAACCAGTCGGTACACAAGGCGCTGACAAAGCTTGGTTACACAGCCGAGCAGATCGACGACATTGAGAAGTACTGCAAGGGTCACGGCTCCCTCGTTGGATGTCCGCACATCAACCGAGCATCGCTCAAGGCGTTGAATCTCACGAACGAAGCGATCGACGCAATCGAAGCACAACTCGAGAGCACATTCGACATTCGCTTCAACGTCAACCGCTACACACTCGGCGAAGACCTGTGCAAGGCTCTTGGCTTCACAGATGCTCAACTCGACGATCAAGGCTTTGACATTCTTACAGCGCTTGGCTTTACAGCGAAGCAGATTGAAGAAGCCAACGACCACATCTGTGGAACAATGATGATCGAAGGTGCACCGCACATCAAGGATGAGCACCTTTCAATCTTCGATTGCGCGAACAAGTGTGGCAAGCGTGGCGAGCGCTACATCGACTACATGGCACACGTTCGCATGATGGCTGCAGCACAGCCGTTCATCAGCGGTGCAATTTCAAAGACCATCAACATGCCAGCTGAGGCAACCATCGACAACGTCGGTGATGTGCACACAGCGTCATGGCGTTTGATGCTCAAGGCAATCGCACTCTACCGCGATGGTTCGAAGCTGTCGCAGCCGCTCAATGCAAGCAACGACGACTTTGATGAGCTCGTGCTTTTGGGTGACGCAGATGATTGGGACGAAACAGTCGACAACAAGGCGCTTCAAAAGGTCATCGTAGAACGCGTCTATCAGCGCGCCGAGCGCCGTCGTCTTCCAAAGCGCCGCCACGGATACGTCCGTGAGGCATCGGTCGGTGGACATAAGGTGTATATCCGAACAGGAGAGTTCGACGACGGTTCGTTGGGCGAAATCTTCATTGACATGTACAAGGAAGGTGCCTCGTTCAAGGGTCTGCTTAACTGCTTTGCAGTGCTTACCTCGAAGGCCCTCCAGTATGGTGTGCCGCTTGATGAGCTCGTCGACACCTTTACGTTCACACGCTTCGAGCCAGCAGGATTTGTGGAAGGTCACGAGGCCATCAAGAACGCCACGTCGATTCTGGACTACATTTTCCGCACGCTCGGGTACGACTACCTCAAGCGCACCGACTTCGTCCATGTCAACTCGGTAGATGCATCTGCTCCGGCTCCAGCCCTGGATGCAGCACCATCGGCTCCAACGGCACAGGCAGATCAGGATGTTGCCGCTCCGGCAACATTTGATGACGTCATGGAAGTATTTGCCAGCTCAACGGAGTCAGGGGGCGCATCCGACGCAGAAACGCTCAAGAAGCTCGACCCACGAAAGCTTGGATACACAGGCGAATCCTGCTCTAAGTGTCAATCGACACAGGTAGTTAGGAACGGAGCTTGCACCATGTGTCTGAACTGCGGCACTACAACAGGCTGTAGCTAACACGCGACACCGATGAACAATCGACGATCCCACCTCGGCTGGCCGAGGTGGGATCGCCTCTTTTAGGGCATCACCGAACCTCGACACATGGAATCTGGCACGGAAATTCTTTGGAGAACAGGGAGTTACGGCCTATTTTTCCGGTTGTCCCGTGGTATGTCCACGGCTCAGCATTGACATAAGACCAATTCTTTCAAGGAGATACACATGAACGCTCGCATTCTTGCCACGCTGGCATTCGCCTCGATCGTGTCATTGTCCGTTGCAACGGCTGGTGGAAACTGTGGAACAGGCTCCACAGCAAAGAAGTCGACATCGGGTTCATGCTGTTCAACAACATCGAAGTCGACAGCCAAGAAGGCATCAGACGAGGGTGCATCCTGCTCGACTACTGCAAAGAAGGACGCGAAGGAGTGCACGGAAGAAGAAGGCGCTTCGTGTTCAACATCAAAGGCAGCAAAGGCAAAGAAGGCTAGCATGACGTCGGCTGGTTCTTGCTGCTCCATGAAGGCGAAGGACGTAAAGTCTACGTCGGTCGTTCCGGCAACGAAAGCAGCATCCGCAACTCCTGCAGCACCGCAGAAGTAAGGATTTCTACTGGCCCGGAAACGGGTCGACGTCTGCGTGGTTATTACAACCATGCCCAACACCAGTAGTGCATAACAGGGAGAAACGCCATGTCAAAGGGCGGAGCAGGAAAAGTCTATTTCGTATTGTATTTGGCTGTGATTCTCGAGCTCCTGATCATCATCGTGGAGCGCGACGAGGCCGAAGAGCATCTCATGGCCAAGCAGAAGGAGTCGATGAAGATCGTACAATCGATCTTGTCGCAGCTCCAGACCGGTACTGGCGTAGAAGGACTGAGTACGCGACCACAGGACCAGATCGTGTTGAAGAGCCCAGAATGGGCCAACATGCCTGGCATGGATCTCATCAAGGAAGAGCGCGAATACCTCGTTGAGGTGGGCGTTACGGACGTGATGGGCGACCTCCCGAAGGTTCTTAAGGACGAGCGCCTCGATGAGAAAATCAAAGCCTCTCGTATCAAAGACTTCGTTCTTGCATCAAATGTGCGTGAAATCTATTACCAGATTTGGCACAGCTCAGATGCAAGCAAGGACATCTCTGACTTTCCGAACGATGGTGAAATCGCCGAAGTGCTCTCGAATAACGGCGGTCTGAACCAAGTATCGCACGGCTGGACGCTTCTCGGCTATCAGCGCGCTACGTTCGATCAATCGTGGCTCGATAAGCAGAACATCCCGCTTGGACTTGCAGATGCACAGAATTGGTTCAAGACAACGACACCTGTCTACAACTTCGAAGAACCTCGCGGCGACTACCGTGCCTTCTGGGGTGGACTCGAGGGTAAGGTGCAGTTTGAGTATGATCACGACACGACATTGAGCCAGGGAACAAACCGCTTCCCTGCATCGCTGAAGGTGCGCTCATTCATGGCGCGCTTCCAG
>JAURNF010000236.1 GCA_030830285.1 Candidatus Kapaibacterium sp. | reverse complement strand
TCCACTTCACTCCAGCGTTTGTTGATTCCCATATGCTCACTACGCCGTAGTTGGAGTAACACGCATAGAGGTGATCGGGATTTGATGGATGCACCGTGAGTGAGTTGACAAATGCACGTGGCATTGTTGCACCAGTGATATCGATTGGCTGCGGCAAACCCTTTTGCGCTTGCTCAATCCGGAAGATCTTTCCATTCGATGTGGCGTAGTACACGCGATGGTCTGCTGATCCCTTCGGCGATGTGGCGCATACGGCAGAGATCTGCGCTGCGCCGACATTGGTTGATGACAGCGAGTCCCAGTTGATCGATGATGAATCGTTGACATCACGTGGCAGCTGACGCAAGTCACTATTGCGCCAGAGAATCGAACCGCCCGCGAGATACATCACATGATCATCGACTGGATGCAGCACGTAAGGATTGATGAAGAGGAAATCCTTGCTACCAGGCGGATCCACTCGCGCACGCGAGAGTTCTGTGCCCGTCGCATCACGGTCGATCACATACATTCTGCCTTGCTGCGAGGAGTAGTATTCCTTCCGACCGCTATCAGCGTAGTAACAATATGCTCCATCACCACCACCAAGCCGATACCAGTGAATACTTCCATCAGCTACGCGCGTACCCCACGTTGCGTTGTCCTGCATGCCACCCATCAATCGCGTGCTACCTGCGCGCTCTTCATGCGCGATCGTATAGAACTGCGTGGTGAGGTAGCTATTGTTGAGTTCATCCCAATACACATCCTCTGCACGGATTCGTGAAGTCCGTTGAATTCCACCATCGTTTATGCTGATGACTACATCTGAATCCTTCGGATGGAAGACGGCATCGTGTTGATCTGGATGATGGCGGTTATACGATGAATAACGATCCCACTTCGGGACATCCTTCCAGTAGCCACCAATCCAAGCGTTTGTCGACGGAGTACGGAAGGCATCCGTTGATCGATAGAGGTTCGTCCCGCCGATAAGCACGAGATTAGAATCGTGTAGTGATACTTTAATGAAGAGATCGTATCCACCCTGTGAGTAGAAATCACCACGCTGTGCATCACTCAACGGGACGCTTGTTGAACGATCCTCCCATCGTCCAACGGTGTCCCCTGCTGGACGATGATACTTCCAGATGCTATGCCATTCGTATTGCAATTGTCCACGGTATACAGTCGATCCCTGCGTACCACGGTCTGGCGTTTCGGCGAGCACCATGATATCATCCGATGCATGCGGCACAGCACTCAACACAATGCGTGCTGTCTTCGTATCCATTCCTGGTGGCGTGATATTGGTCCATTTCACGCCATCGGTTGAGCGATAGATGCCCCATCGCGAAGCAATAGCGGCAATGCTTCCTGTTGAAGCACTCAATGCGGCATACATTGCTCCCGATGGAGTAACGACGACGTCACTGAACAGCGCATTGCTTGTGAGTGTCGGCGCCCAGCTCGCCCCACCATTTGTCGATCGATAGATGCCAGAGCGTGCAGTTGCCACATAGACCTCATCGCTATCGCGCTTGGGATGCGTTGCTATGCGCCACGTGTAGGCAAACTGATTATTCGACGGTGTTGTTGGTGATGCAGTCGATGCAAGCTGGAACCATGAATCACCGTTGTCAGTAGACTTCCAGATACCGTTGCCTGAGATCTGTGCAGAGTTGCCATAGATCTCACCAGTTCCGTGGTACCATGTCGAGCGCTTGTTACTGCGCGTGTCTTGCGCGAGGCACGTCACTGAGTGTAGCTGGAACGGATCTGTCGTGAGCTCCCACGTGCTACCAGCATCGTTTGTTTTCCAAACGCCCCCTGACACTGCTCCGGCAAGCATCGTCGAATCATGTGCAACATCGAACGCAAGTGTGCGAGTGCGTCCACCGATGTTGGCTGGACCTCTGTGTGTCCATGTGTCGTATTGCTGTACGTCCTCACCTTGCTTTGTGCGAGCAGTGATATCAGCTATTGAGCGAGGAAGCTTCGCAGCAAATGCAAGTTCACGATCACGAATGCCATCGGGGATGTTGCCTATGGCTGGATCACGGTACTTCAACTCCGTGAAGGCACGTCTGCCCTGCACAGTCTGTCCATCTCCTGAGCGATCGGTTGCACAACCACTGCTAAGCGCGACACACACGCTTGCAAGAACAAGAATTCGAAGTGATGTCATCGTCGTACCAACGAAAAGAGTGTTTGCACCATTGATGTACCAACAACGCCTGTCGCTGCAAGCGTTCCCACATACACGGGCAACGCAAGCAGTTCCGCAGGAATGCGCCATGCGTGCTCAGCAGGTATCATCATCACGCCAACGTAGACAACTGCAGTGGCGACTACGGTAGTGACAACGCGACGAAGATCGTAGCAAACTGGATAGATGCGTTTCTGGGCAACGTAGAGGATACCAGCGCTGGCTACATACGAAGCAACCTTTGCCCACGCAGCTCCCTCCATGCCGAACATTGGGACAAACAGGAATGTTGCACCAACACTGATCGCCGCGGCAACACCTGTTGCAAGCGGGAACCACGATGTCTTCTTCGTGATGTGGAATCCAGCAGCCATGTTGATGAACACGCCGTTGAAGTAATACGCGAACAGTACGATTGGTACAATGCTGAGTCCAGACCAATACGCTTCGTTCACAAAACGTCCGCCCACAAAGGGAAGCGCAACGATGTGTGGCATCGCAAGACTTGTAATCAGGAAGATTGCACCGCACACAACAGTGAAGAGCGTGAGCACGCGAGCGAACAACGCAGGAGCTTCCGCATCATCGCGGTGATTGAGGTA
>JAURNF010000235.1 GCA_030830285.1 Candidatus Kapaibacterium sp. | reverse complement strand
TCAGGTGAATGAACACATCGCGAATCCACCCAATGCTCGTCCCAAACTCCGGTGCAAAGTGTCCGACGGCGATACCCAGAACAACGCCGATGAGGATTTGTTTTGTCAGTGAAAGTTTCATGAGGCTCGGTGTAAAGTTGACGCACAGCAAGTTTACGACATCGTTGATCATTCGTGCTGTTTGATTGCAACGTCCGTACTTGCGCATAACTTGCAACGCTGCACTGTCAAACGTTTAGCATCTAACCGCCGTGATTATCAGCTTCGATACTTCCGTGTATCTCTTCCCCGCGCAGGCTGGGAGCAGCGAATGAGCATCCTTTCCATCCCTCAATTCCTCGCCTTCCTCCAACTGCGATTGTTCGTTGCGATGGGGTGGCACATGCAGGCCCTTGTTGTTGGGTGGTATGTGTATGCGCTTACCAACGACCCCGTGTACCTTGCCTTCGTTGGTCTTGCGGAAGCGATTCCGGCGATCGGACTTGCCTTGCCGGCTGGGTATTGGGTAGACCGCATTGACAAGCGAACAGGGATTCGTGCCGCGCTGATCATGATCATCGGTTCTGCGATCGTGTCGGCTGCGCTTGTACAGGACGAGACAGTGGGCGTGTTGACGTCGCAGCAGATTGTTTGGGGCTTGTTGGCGATGGTGATGATCAACGGCGCAGCGCGCGCCATGTATGGTCCGTCGATGTTTAGTACGCTCGGACAGATCGTTGCGCGTGAAGATGTCACGCGTGCATCTGCGTTAAGCAGCAGCATATGGCAAGGGGCCATGATCGCTGGGCCGCTGCTCGGCGGCATTATCTACGGCGCGTATGGGGCAGATGCAGCTGGATACAGCTACGTCGCGCTCATGATTGTCGGTGCAATAGGTGCATTGCGTCTAACGCCCAAGCCGCCAGTTGTGCAGGAGAAGCGAGCCTCGATGAAAGAGGACCTCACACTTGGTTTACGTTTCATTCTGCAACGTCCAGTTATTCTCGGCGCATTATCGCTCGACCTCTTTGCCGTGCTATTCGGCGGTGTTGTTGCATTGTTGCCCGTGTTCGCGAAGGATGTGCTGCACGTAGGGGAGAGCGGACTCGGCATCTTGCGTTCTGCGATGAGTGTTGGGAGTGTGACTGCGATGGCAATCTTCTCCGTGCGCCCCATTCAACGCAACGCCGGACGGTACCTGTTGTGGTCGGTTGCGGGCTTTGGACTCTGCATTCTTGCCTTTGCATCGAGTACCATCTTCTGGATCAGCGTCGCCGTGCTCATACTCGCTGGTGCATTTGATGCCGTGAGTGTTATCATCCGCCACACCATCCTGCAGCTCGAGACGCCCGAGGAAATGAAAGGTCGTGTGGCGGCTGCCAACACCATGTTCATCTCCAGTTCAAACGAGCTCGGGGCAGTCGAGAGTGGCATTGCTGCGAAGATGTTTGGCACCGTGCCAAGCGTGTATCTCGGCGGTATCGCCACGCTCGTCGTCGTCGCTATTGTTGCATGGCGGAACGGACCATTGCGTCGCATGCACATTGACCATCGGTGATGCTACCTGTCCGGCGGGTGGACCACCTTATCGAACACCATGGACCATAGCGCGCCCCCTGCCAGCTTTGCGCCGAACTGCATCAGCACGACAAGTGGCATCAGGGAGCCAAAGGCCAGCGTAGGGAACACCAAGGAATCGACGGCCGAGCCGGCGATGTTTGACAGATTTGCTCGGCGGAGCCACGAGCCGCGCAGACGTGAGAACACGAACCAGTCGGCCATGCCTGCTAGGGCGAAGGACAGCGCCGAGGCGATCGCGATATCGCCAGCCGCGCGATCGAGCAGGTACGTGATGCAGCCAGAGCCAGCGATCAGGGTGAACATCTGCCACGTGCGTAGGCGCAGTTGCAGCCAGTCACGCAGGGTGAGATCGAACCCGATCAGGAAGAACGCCACAATGCCTGTAGCCATCGGACCGAACACGCCGATAATCATGTTGGCGCCCACCAGGACCGCGGCATAGAGGGCAAGGGCGATCAGGGTGGACATTATCGAATCTTCAGAAGAGTGAGCTGCACGCGGCTACCCCCGAAGTAGTCATCCTCGCGTTGGGACGCGTGTGCTGTTGTGAGTTCCGCATTGACGCGGATGCCCGCTGTTCGCCTCCACGTAAGGGTTCGGCGAAGATGCAGTGGCCCCTTTTGGACGCCAGAAGCTGTAAAGGACTCGCCGGCAGCCGTTACCCGCGTCATTGGCCACGATCCTATCCGCCGCAAGGTGCCCCCCTTGTCCATCGCATCCAGCCGCAAACTATCGGCTGAGGCCGACAGCACCACGACGGACTTCGTGGCATCCGCTCCACCCAACTGGAGGACGCCTGAGGCGTTCCGCAGCGTTCCCTGGTAGGTTCCCAGGTGTGCGGTGATATCCATGGGCGCCGTCCCGTGCATCGAAACGGTCGCCATGGAAATAAACGCCACGGTTGCAAGCCAGAAGAATCTCATGGCTGCAACAATAGGACACTTACACAGTTCGCTAATTCCCCAAATACCCCTATCTTTGTGGTCTTTACCGCTTTTCAACATTTTTTCTTCGGTGACCTGCTATGGCAGACCTATCGAAAGTCCGGAACATCGGCATTAGTGCCCACATTGACTCCGGCAAGACGACGCTGTCTGAGCGCATCCTGTTCTACACAGGCAAGATCCACGCGATCCATGAAGTGCGCGGCAAAGACGGTGTTGGCGCCAAGATGGATTCGATGGACCTTGAGCGCGAAAAGGGCATAACGATCCAATCAGCTGCCACGTACTGCACGTGGGGCGATTACAACATCAACCTGATTGATACTCCGGGTCACGTGGACTTTACGGTGGAAGTTGAGCGTGCGCTTCGCGTGCTTGACGGCGCCGTTCTTGTTCTCTGCTCTGTAGCTGGTGTGCAGTCGCAGTCTATCACGGTGGACCGCCAGATGCGCCGTTACAGCGTACCACGCGTTGCCTTCATCAACAAGTGCGACCGCCAGGGTGCAAATCCTGATCGTGTTGCTGAGCAGCTTCGTGAGAAGCTCGCGCACAACCCAGCGTTTGTCACGTACACAATCGGCTTGGAAGACAAGCTCGAGGGTGTGATTGACGTGATCAACATGCAGGCGTTGTACTTCGACGGTGAGGGTGGTGTTGACGTACGTCGCGAGCCGATCCCAGCAGCGCTCGAAGCAAAGGCGAAGGAGCTTCGTCATAAGCTCGTGGAAGTCGCAGCTGACTTCGACGACACGCTGATGGAGAAGTTCTTGATGGACGAGCCAATCGGCGCAGAAGAGCTCACAGCAGCTGTTCGCAAGGGTACACTGTCGCTCAAGATGACGCCAGTGTTCTGCGGCTCGGCCTACAAGAACAAGGGTGTTCAAACGCTTCTTGATGGAATTACTTCGTTGCTTCCAGCGCCATTCGACATCAAGAACGAAGCACTTGACCAGGACAACAACGAGCAGAAGGTCACGCTTGAGAGCGATCCATCGAAGAACCTCGTCATGCTTGCGTTCAAGCTTGAGGACGGACGCTATGGTCAGCTCACATACATGCGTGTCTACCAAGGTACCATCAAGAAGGGCGACACCATCATCAACATTGCCAACGGCAAGAAGGTGAAGGTTCCGCGTCTTGTTCGTATGCACTCGAACGAAATGCACGATATCGACGAGTCAATTGCGGGCGATATCGTTGCGATGTTCGGTGTTGACTGTGCGTCGGGTGACACGTTCACAGATGGCTCGGTGAGCTACACCATGACATCGATGTTCGTCCCTGAGCCGGTTATCGAGCTTGCTGTTGCGCCTAAGGATAAGGCCGGACAGGTAAACTTCTCGAAGGCGCTCAACCGCTTTACGAAGGAAGACCCAACGTTCCGCGTGATGCGCGACGAAGAGTCGGGCGAAACGATCATCAAGGGCATGGGTGAGCTTCACCTCGAAATCTACATCGAGCGTATCCGCCGTGAGTTCAACACTGAAATCACCGTTGGACGTCCGAAGGTAGCCTTCCGCGAGACGCTTACGCAGCGTGCTGAGTTCAACTACACACACAAGAAGCAGACTGGTGGTTCGGGTCAATTCGCACGTGTTGGTGGCTTCATTGAGCCACTTCCGGGCGATGCGATCGAGAACTACGAATTCGTTGACGACATCGTTGGTGGTGTTATTCCGCGCGAATACGTACCGGCATGTGACAAGGGCTTCCGCGAGTCGATCATCGAAGGTTCGCTTATCGGACAGCCAGTTGTACGTGTACGTGTAACGATCAACGACGGTGCGACGCACGCGGTTGACTCCTCTGAAATGGCCTTTAAGACGGCTGCTATCATGGCCTTCCGTGAAGCCTATGCTCAGGCGAAGCCAACGATCCTCGAGCCGATCATGAAGCTTGAAGTATCGGTTCCAGAAGAGTTCCAAGGCTCGGTGATCGGCCAGCTCAACCAGCGTCGTGGCGTGATCATGGGCACTGATTCGGATGCCGGCTACGTCACTGTTGAGTCAGAAGTGCCACTGTCAGAAATGTTCGGCTATTCAACCGACCTTCGTTCGGCCACACAGGGCAAGGGCGAGTTCTCGATGGAGTTCAAGAAGTACCAACCGGTACCTCGCAACATCCAAGAGGAAATGGTCAAGGAATACCAGAAGAAGCGCGCAGAAGGCAACAAGTAAGCTCCGGGAGAGTGCGATACGTACGCGTCTCGCACCAGCATCTCCGGGCTTCGTACACATCGGCAATGCAACTATCTTCCTCGTTACGTGGGCGTTTTGGCGCACACGTGGCGGGGAAGTTTTGCGTTAGGCCCCTTCCCTGAGGCCGTTCTTACCCCAGAGGATCCGGCTGGTCCCGTGCGCCCGTCCAGAGCGGCCGCCTACCCCGTGGACAACATATCCACATAAACTTCATCAACTATTTGGTTTTGACCCCACAACCATATAGTTTTGCAGGCTCTACTGGCGCGAATACCCGTATTCGCACTGGTTGCGCTTTCAACGAACTCTCCATACTGGCAGAACGAAATGCCTACGATCGCCCAGCTTGTCCGTAAAGGACGCGAAGTCGTAACAGAGAAGAGCAAGTCACCAGCTCTTCAATCATGTCCACAAAAGCGTGGAGTATGCACTCGTGTATACACCACGACACCGAAGAAGCCAAACTCAGCTCTTCGCAAGGTTGCCCGTGTGCGCCTTTCGAACGGCATCGAAGTAACGGCCTACATCCCGGGTGAAGGTCACAACCTTCAGGAGCACTCAATTGTGCTTATCCGTGGTGGTCGTGTAAAGGACCTTCCGGGTGTGCGTTACCACATCGTTCGTGGTTCTGCCGACACACAAGGCGTAGCGAACCGCAAGCAGTCGCGTTCGAAGTACGGAGCGAAGAAGCCAAAGCCTGGTGCAGCACCAGCAGGAAAGAAGTAAGGAGAAAACACTATGCGTAAAAAGCGTTCAGACAAGCGTCGCACCATGGCAGATCCACGTTTCAACGACGTGATGATCGCCAAGTTTGTGAACAACATCATGATTCAGGGCAAGAAGAACACGGCTCGCAAGATCGTGTACGAAGCACTTGACATCGTGGGCAAGAAGGCCGAAACAGATCCGATCGAAGTATTC
>JAURNF010000234.1 GCA_030830285.1 Candidatus Kapaibacterium sp. | reverse complement strand
TTGTGCGTACCGTGCTCGCCGGTGATGAGTACGCAAACAACAACAGCCGCACGACATCGTTCGTGATGCCTCCTGTGTACTACAGCGATCTTCAGATCAATCTTCGCACCAATAAGCAAGCAGAGATCCAGTACACCTGGCGTCTGAAGAAGACAACTGGTGAGATTATTGGAGAAGGTTCAAAACTCGAGAGCGAGAAGACGTACACGCTCGACTTCAATCTTGCAAACGGCTGTTACGACTTCGAGCTCGTGAACAAGGAAGGTCTCGGACTTGACTTCTGGTTCTATCGTTCGCAGTTGGGTAGTGGCAGCTTGAGCTTCCGCTCTGGTGGTAGCACGATCAAGACCTTCGAACCAGACTTTGGCAATAAGGCATGGATGCAGTTCACAGTAGCGTCGAAGCCAACGGTTGCGACAAGCACAGACAGTGTGCGCTGGGAATTGCCAAGTCCAAGTCGTGCCGAGCGCACGTTCGTCGTTCGCGCAGGTAACGACGTACCGTTGCGTGTTGATAGCCTCACCATCTTCTCAGTTCGCAAGCACTTCTTCTTGGTATCAACATCGCAGCAACTTCCGGTGACATTGCAAGCGGGCGACTCACTCGTTGTGACACTCGCATTTGAACGTCCAGACGCTGGTACAACATCTGGTTCGATCCGCGTGTACACCAACGATGAGCGGAACTCTGCAAAGCAGGTTCGCTTGGTCGGTGTAGTGGGCACAACGGACGTTAACGAAGAGATCGTTGATCCAAGCATGGTCGTTGTTGGCGACGTTGTTCCGCATCCTGTGCGCGATAATGCAACGCTGCGTCTGCAGGTGTATCGCGAAGATCTGCTCGCTGGTGGACAGGTAATTGTTCGCGATCTCGTTGGACGGATCGTCGCGACGATTCACGCAGGAAATCTGTCAGCTGGTGAGCACACATTTGCAGTTCCAACATCCTTGCCAATCGGCTCGTATGTCATCTCCATCGAGTCGTCTGTCGTGCGTCAGACAATCCCACTCGTGATTGCGCAGTAACGTACTCAGCATGACATCACTTCGCTTTCGCACATCGCTTCAACCGGTAGATGCTTCTTGCATCTACCGGTCGGGCGATTCAGAGGATCCCCGCATTGGGGATATCTGTGTGTACGATCTACAATCGCTACCCGAAGCACCATGCGTTGTGGCGATTCTCGGTGTTCCGCAGGATATCGGTGTCGAGCGCAACGGCGGTCGCGTAGGAGCAGCAGAAGCGCCAGCGGCAATTCGCCGAGCGCTCACGAAGCTTGCGCCAACGGCATTCCTCTCAGCCTTGCAGAGCGGCGAGCTTGCACTCTGTGATCTCGGCAACATTGAAACCGATGGCAAGACGCTTGAGCAGATCCACGATGAGCACTACGACATCGTTGCGCAACTTGTTCGTCGTGGAATTGTTCCGATCGTGCTTGGAGGTGGACACGACTGTGCATGGCCAACAGTGCGAGCGATATCTTCTGATGGACAGCCATACGGTGTGATCAATATCGACGCGCATACTGATGTTCGACCGCTCAAGGATGGACGTGCGCATAGTGGTTCGCCCTTCCGTCAAATGCTCGACATGCCTTCGTCGTGTCTCGCGCCGGGCGGCTTTGTAGAGTTCGGCATTCAGTCCACAGGTGCCTCGGCGCATCACATTGCGAGTGTTCGCCAGGCCGGCATGCACGTGATGATGCTCGACGAGATCCGGCGTGATGGAATTCACGAAGCATGGCAACGCGCAATGTCGCACGCCGCTGCATCGGGTCGAACATACGTGTCTGTTGACATGGACGCGTTTGCTTCTGCGTATGCTCCGGGCGTAAGTGCTCCAGCGGCAGATGGCTTTGCTCCCCACGAGGTGCGGGCATGCCTCACCCAGGCAGCCGCATCAGGGTCGTTAATAGCCCTGGATATTCTGGAAGTGAACCCACGCTACGACGTAGACGGTCGCACAGCAAAGCTTGCGGCACAGCTCATCGCTGATGTCATCCAGGGACTCGCCTCAACACGTGGCGCAAAGTCGTAGTTTTGCTGCCTATGGCAGTATTTGAACCCCAAAAAATCATCTTTAGCATGGTCGGTGTTGGCAAGATCTACAAGCCAAACCGCCAAGTTCTCAAGGACATCTACCTCAGCTTCTTTTACGGAGCGAAGATCGGTGTGCTTGGTCTCAACGGAGCTGGTAAGTCCACGCTTCTGAAAATCATCGCTGGTCTCGACGACGAGTACGTTGGACAGATAACGAAGAACAAGGACGTGACGTTCGGCTATCTCTCGCAGGAGCCCGAACTCGATCCAGAAAAGACCGTCCGCGAAGTTGTCGAAGAAGGTGCTGCTGCAACAGTGCAGCTGCTTCGCGATTACAACGCGATCAGCGAGAAGTTCGCCGAACCAGATGCCGACTACGAAGTGCTGATGGAGCAACAGGCCAAGCTTCAAGAGAAGATCGATGCGCTTGGTGCATGGGACATCGACTCGAAGCTCGACATGGCAATGGACGCGTTGCGCTGTCCGCCACCCGACACGAAGATCGGTGTGATCTCAGGTGGAGAGCGCCGTCGCGTTGCACTCGTGCGACTCCTCCTGCAGAAGCCAGACGTGTTGTTGCTTGACGAGCCAACGAACCACCTTGACGCCGACAGCGTTGCGTGGCTCGAACGTCACCTTCATGATTACGAGGGCACCGTCATCGCCGTCACGCACGACCGATACTTCCTCGATAATGTAGCTGGCTGGATCCTCGAGCTCGATAACGGACAAGGTATTCCGTTCGAGGGTAACTATACCTCGTGGCTCGAGCAGAAGCAGGCACGCCTCGCACTCGAAGAGAAGCAGGAATCAAAGCGTCAAAAGGCGCTTAAGGAAGAGCTTGAATGGGTTCGCATGAATCCAAAGGGACGTCACGCAAAGAGCAAGGCGCGCATTAGTGCCTACGAGAAGTTGCTCGATGAAGAGACCGTCAAGCGTAATGAAGAGATGGAAATCTTCATCCCACCAGGACCACGTCTTGGTGACAAGGTGATCAATGCTGAAGGCATCTCAAAGTCATTCGACGATCGACTTCTCTACGAGAACCTCAGCTTCAGTCTGCCACCGGGCGGTATCGTTGGCATTATTGGCCCGAACGGCGCGGGTAAGACCACACTCTTCAAGATGATCACAGGTCAGCTCCAGCCCGATAGCGGCACGTTTGATGTTGGCGAGACTGTGAAGATCGGTTACATCGATCAGAATCGTCCGCTCGACCCAAAGAAGTCGATCTGGGAAGAAATCAGCGACGGACTCGATGTTGTTACGCTTGGCACACGCGAGGTGAACTCACGCGCCTATGTCTCGCGCTTCAACTTCAGTGGTAGCGATCAACAGAAAAAGGTCACGCAACTCTCTGGTGGTGAGCGCAATCGTGTTCACCTTGCTAAGATGCTCAAGGAAGGGGCTAACGTCCTCCTGCTTGACGAGCCAACGAACGATCTTGACGTAAACACCCTGCGCGCGCTGGAGGAAGCCCTACAAGGATTCGCCGGTTGTGCCGTCGTGATTTCTCACGATCGGTGGTTCTTGGATCGTGTGGCAACGCACATTCTTGCATTTGAGGGTGATAGCCAAGTGGTGTGGTTCGATGGAAATTACTCGCAGTATGAGGAAGACCGTCGCAAGCGCCTTGGTATCGACGCCGATCGTCCGCATCGTATCTCGTATCGAAAGCTTACTCGCGATTAAAGGAACTCATCATGAAGACTACACTTTGTCTCGCTGCATCAGCACTGTTGCTCACCATCTCGACTCAGGCACAGCAAGCACCGAACTTCAAGGCACCTCCTGGGTATACAACTAAGGTTGAGTCGGTTGTTACACGGTATGACTTTTCGAAGTTCAATCGCGAAGTCAACATCCCACTGCAGCCATTTATTTGGTCGCCATCGCTGTTTCCTGCAGGCGCAAAGGCTACAGACAAGGTGAAGCCAGCGACAAAGGCCGCGGCCTCGCTGTGGAATTCATGGGAAACCGTGCTACCGGAGTTCGGTGCTCCATCGCGGAAGGAAGCACATGCATTCGACGGACCGGAAGGCGGTACGATTCTGTATTTCGAATGGAGCACTCCGATGCCCCGTGAAGCACGCAAGAACCTCTGCAAGATTCTCTACAAGGCCGATGAGAAGCCGGCTGGTAAGGACACGAACGACGAATGCATGGTTGGCGACACATGGATCATTGTCTGGTCGTTCAAGAAGCCCCTTTCCACCATTAAGGAAGCTCACCAGAAGTATACGTTCGAGACAGTGAGTCGTGAAGCGCAAAGGTGGATGGAAGCAAATCCAGAGAAGGCGAAGAAGTTCCAACAAAACGCGAAGTGATTCTGAACAGCATCTGGGGAGGTCTTAGATGATGATCCATCTATCAACATTCGAACATGAAATGGAAGCGCAACTTGTAGGATCCCAACTCCGAGAAGCTGGGATCGACTACAAGATTGAGGATCACAAACTTGATGGGTTCCGCATCCTTGTGTTTGAGGATGACCTCGAAGAGGCGAAGGAAATCCTCGAAGCGCGCGCGATGTCAGATGATGATCTTCCATCAAGCTTTGGCGTTGATGAAGACATCGATCTCGATGAGTTCGAGGCGACGTGATCTATTCCTGACTGTAAACGAAGAACGCCCGCTCGCAGGTATTGCGAAGCGGGCGTTGTTGTATTCCTTGATTGATGGGTGATCGACGATCAGCCCTTCATCGCCTTGCGAACCTTTTCATCAACACTGTCGGCGAACTGCTTGAAGTTCTCTTCGAACAGCTCAACGAGGTGCGCCGCTTGCTTATCGTAGGCGGCAGTGTCTGACCACGTGTTACGTGGGTTGAGCACTTCTTCCGGCACGTCTGGACACGATGTTGGGATTTCGAGATTGAAGAACGCATCCTTGACGAACGTAACGTTTTCGAGCTGACCGTTCAACGCTGCACGAAGCATGGCACGCGTGTGCTTGATCTTCATACGATGTCCAACACCGTATGGTCCACCACTCCAGCCCGTATTTACCAACCAGACCTTCGAACCGTGTGCATTGATCTTGTCACGCAGCAAGTTTGCATACACGCTTGGGTGATGTACCATGAACGGCGCACCAAAGCATGTTGAGAATGTTGCTGATGGTTCCTTCACGCCTGCTTCTGTTCCAGCAACCTTCGCTGTGTAGCCACTGAGGAAGTGATACATCGCTTGCTCTGGTGTGAGACGTGAAATCGGCGGCATAACACCGAACGCATCTGCTGTGAGGAACACGATGTTCTTTGGATGTCCACCGCGGTTATCTGGTGCGATGTTCGGAATGTTCTCGCGTGTGTATGATGCACGCGTGTTCTCGGTATGCACCTGCGAGTCGAGGTCGATCACGCGTGTGTCTTCGTCGATATCGACATTCTCGAGGATCGTGCCGAATGTGCGTGTCAGACCAAAGATGATTGGCTCGGCTTCCGCGTTGAGGTTGATCACCTTCGCATAGCAACCACCTTCGTAGTTGAACACGCCATCGTTGCTCCAGCCGTGCTCGTCGTCACCGATAAGTGCGCGCTCTGGATCTGTTGACAGCGTTGTCTTGCCTGTGCCTGACAGACCGAAGAACAGCGCGGTGTCGCCCGATGGTCCGATATTCGCTGAGCAGTGCATCGACATCACGCCGAGCTTTGGCATCAGGTAGTTGAGGACTGTGAAGATTGACTTCTTGTTCTCGCCTGCATATGATGTGCCACCGATAAGCACGAGCTTTTGCTCGAAGCTCAGGATGATGAACACTTCGCTCAGTGTTCCGTCGATTTCAGGAATCGACTTGAAGCCTGGCGCAGTAACTACTGTGAAGCCAGGAAGGAACTTCTCAAGGGCCGACTCTTCAGCCTTGATGAACATGTTCTGTACAAAGAGTGAGTGGTATGCTTCTTCTTGTACAAAGCGCACGTTTAGTGCATACTTCGGATCGGCACCGGCGACCAGATCTTGCACGTACACATCACGTCCTTGCAGGTATGCAAACACGCGCGTCTTGAGTGCGTTGAACTTCTCTTCCGTAAATGGCTTGTTGACCTTGCCCCACCATACGTCGCCCTTGCTGGATGCTTCTTCAACAACGAACTTGTCATTTGCACGACGACCAGTGTATGGCACCGAGTTCACGCAGAGTGCACCATGCTCGGAGAGGATGCCCTCTTCGTATGCTAGCGCGTGCTCGTACAGCTCAGGTGCAGTAAGGTTGTAATTGATGTCACCGAGATTGTGCATGCCCATTGCAGCCAATTGGGCTGAAACGGTTTCAATCCGCGTGCTCATGATCGTTCCTTGAAGATTCGAAATCGACAAATAGTTGTGCAAATATCGCTGTTTTCATTGTCGTGGACGAAATTGCGTGTGAAAACATGATGCACGTACCAGTCGACTATCTCCGCAGCTCCGATGTCGTGAACGATGTTCACGAGATTGCTGCCCGTATAACGGCTTCCGGCGGACACGTCACGCCGGCTCTGGTGTCTGCACTGCGCGCATCTGCGAACCCCACCATCGCAGCCAATGCAACGCTGTTGCTCGAACTTGCGCAGGGCACGCTCCGCGCCGACCGTCTGGGCAAAGCGGGGACGGGGTGGCTCTTCACGTCAACAATGGCCGAGCAGTGCACGCATCCGATGATCGCAGAGCACCATGCTGGACCCTTCCGCGATTGCCGGTCAGTGCTCGAGATCTGCACTGGGGCAGGCAGAGACGCCGCCGCAATGGCTCTCGTGGCTACGTCAGTTGTCACTCTCGAACATGATCCCCTTGTAGCTGCAGTCACACAGGGCAACCTCTATCGCGCTGGACTCCACAATGTGGACGTGCGTGCTTCGGCCTGGCCCGCAGCAGACATCGACATTACGATGGTGGATGGTGTTTGGGCCGATCCATCGCGCAGACGTGAGGGGGCCCGCACACGTGAAGCCGCTACGTACGATCCACCGCTTGGTTCAATTCCTAACCGGGGCGTGGTTGGCATCAAGGTTGGTCCGGGCGACCGTGTTGAAACTGACGCTACTGGAAACGAGTATATCGGTTTTGGTCGCGAGTGTCGCGAGCGCATCATCTGGCGATCGCCGCACTGCACAGGTACGCGCGTCACGCGTGTTGACATCGGCAGTGTGTGGGAGCCACGTGGTGCAGGGGAGCCTGCATTGTGTCTGCAGCCAACACACATCGTCGAGCCGCACAATGCCATCATTGCCAGCGGGTGTGTAGGACAGTTCTTTGCCGAACATCGGATTGGCGTGATGGATCCACGCATTGCCTATGGCGCATGCACCGACGTGCCGCAACCATCGGAATGGTACAGCCGTTACACCGTGCGTGCAATTGAGAACGGAATCTCAGTGAAGCGCATCCAACAAGCCATACGCGACTATCAGTGGGGCCCGACCACAATCTTCAAAAAGCGTGGTTGGGATCGCAACCCAGAAGAGTTGCGAACACAGCTCCAGTTCACACCAGGCGGTCCCGCCGGTGTTGTGATGATGATGCGCATCGGTGATGCACATCAGACCGTGTACGCTCAGGCGCTTGACGTTGAGTGATGGCGTTATTTCGTGCGAAGCGCGTCGCGGATCTCTTGTAGCACCCGCAACTCCTCTGAAGGCTCCGGTGGCGCAGCGGGCTCCACTGCAGCCTCGTTCTTGCGCCGTACAGCGTTCATCCCCTTTATCACCCCAAACATCACCGCAGCGACGATTAAGAAGTTGATGACTGATTGGATGAACGTGCCCCAACCAATCACAACAGCCCCCTTACCATCGGGTCCGGCAGCCTTGATCGTTGTTGCAATGTCGGTGAAGTTGGCGCCGCTCAACAGCCAACCAATGGGTGGCATGAAGATGTTATTGACGAGCGACGCGGAGATCGAACCAAAGGCACCGCCAATGACGACGCCGATGGCGAGGTCGACTACGTTTCCACGTGAGACGAACTCTTTGAATTCGGTGGTGATACTCATGTCGGAAACTTACGACTTCGTCTGTGTTTCCGAGCATCCACATGATTGGACAAGTTCGTTGCGAAGCGCGCTGCGCTGTTCGGGCGTCATCTCTGCACAGCGTTGTGCTGCCGAAGGCGTGCGAGTGCGTGTACGCGATACTCCCGTGGCACGACCATACTTGACAGCGAACACGAGGACGTAGGCGAATGCCGTGATGCCCGTTCCTTCGAGGAATGTCAGGTGGTGATCATGCTGAATAACATCTGACAGAAGGTCGTTCCAGAGCAACATCACCATGAACCCATTGCAAACAAGAAGCCCGCCGATGCTGACTGCGTACATCATCGAGCGGGCTGGTTTCGTCGTCAATAACGACATGGGGTTCCGTAGGGTTAGTCGTTCACGTTGTCGTACAGCTCCTGGAGCTTCTTGCGAAGGTACAGAACTGCGTAGCGTTTCCGAGCAAGGAGGGTGTTGATGTTAACACCTGTTTCCTCGGACATCTCTCTAAACGAAACACCCTCGAATTCATTTTTCACGAACACCCACTTTTGTTCCGCTGGGAGCTCCTCGAGTCCAGCGACTACGGCTTCCCAGATGGTCTTGCGGACAAGATCCTCTTCTGGGTTGTACGAGAAGTCGCCCAGGAAGCGCTCCACGTGATCCATACCCTCGTCTTTTTGCTCCGAGGTTCCGAGATCTGCGAAGCTGTCTGTGCGCTTCTTACGGTACGAGTCAATGATCCGGTTACGGACCGATGTGAATACCCAAGATGCCAGATTGTCGATCGGCTTATTTACGTCCTTCGACGCAGCCAATACGTTGGCAAATACATCCTGGAGAATGTCTTCGGCTTCTTCCTGATTGCGTACCCGCTGGCGGATGAAGCCCAGATACTTCTTCCGATCTGTGCGGAAGAGCTGTTCGATCTGCAATGCGAGATCCATGGCACTACTACCCTCAGTGGTGATTAATCCACGTTCAGTCCAACGAGGACGTGGCGTTGCGATACCCGTCTTACGACGGAACTCTGTTGCCTTCATGGCACCTCCTGCTACGGAAATGGTTGATCTCTGCCGAAATGTCAGAGGAACTGTTAAAAAGTCGTAGCAGTTATGCCATTATGTCCTGTGTTGGTGACCTGTTTGGTCAAGAAAGAGGTAGTGGTATTTCTATGCCAAATTTCCTTGTGTTGTGGATCGCTCGATCGTAGCCGGCATCGGCGTGACGCAAAATGCCCATCAGAGGGTCATAAGTCAATACCCGTGCCAACTTTTCTTCTGCCTGTTTGGTTCCATCAGCTACTACCACCATGCCAGCGTGGAGGGAGAGGCCCATTCCAACGCCACCACCGTGGTGGAGGGATACCCATGTTGCGCCGCCAACAGCGTTGAGGGCGAAGTTGAGGTACACCCAGTCGGCAACCGCATCCGAACTGTCCTTCATCGCCTCTGTCTCGCGGTGTGGCGAGGCCACGCTACCACAGTCGAGGTGGTCGCGACCGATCACGATCGGTGCCTTTACCTTCCCATCACGAACCAGATCATTGAAGAGCTTACCGGCCTTTGCGCGTTCGCCGTAGCCAAGCCAGCAGATGCGGGCAGGCAGACCTTGGTAGCCAATATGGTCTTGTGCTTCCTTGATCCACATGTGCAGATGCTGGTTGTCGGGGAATAGATCCATCAGCGCCTGATCTGTTACACGGATGTCTTCAGGATCGCCAGAAAGGGCTACCCAGCGGAACGGACCCTTGCCATCGCAGAACAGCTCGCGAACGAACGCTGGCACGAAACCTGGGAAGTCGAATGCGTTGGCAACGCCGTCGTAATCGCGAGCGATACCGCGAATGTTGTTGCCGTAATCGAACACAACGGCACCGCGCTCTTGGAACCCAAGCATTGCACGTACGTGTGCACCGATGCTTGCGTACGACTTCTTCAGGTAGCCATCTGGATCACTGCTGCGAAGCGTGTCTGCCTCGGCCTTCGACAAGCCGGCTGGATAGTATCCGTGAAGCGGATCGTGTGCTGACGTTTGGTCGGTGACGACGTCTGGAACGATGCCGCGCTCGAGCATGAGCGGAAGAATCTCTGCCGCATTCCCGACGAGTCCGATAGAGATCGGCTCGCGACGTTGCTGATGATCGCGGATGACTTCGAGTGCTGCATCGAGGTCGTGCATCTTTTTATCGCAGTATCCATCGCGAATGCGCTTATCGATACGTTCTTCGTCGATTTCAATACAGAGTGCTGCGGCGCCAGCGATTGTTGCTGCAAGGGGCTGTGCGCCACCCATTCCGCCGAGTCCGGCCGTGAGGAGGAACTTGCCGTGCAGTGATCCACCAAAGTGCTGACGTCCGCACTCGGCGAAGGTCTCGTAGGTGCCTTGCACAATGCCCTGCGTACCGATGTAGATCCACGAGCCGGCGGTCATCTGACCGTACATCATCAGTCCGAGTGCATCGAGGCGACGGAACTCGTCCCACGTAGCCCACTTTGGAACAAGGTTCGAATTCGCAATGATCACGCGTGGTGCGCCTGTGTGTGTCTTCACCACGCCAACCGGCTTTCCGCTCTGCACCAGCAGCGTCTCATCAACATCCATTGTGCGCAGGCAGCTCAGGATCGCATCGAAGGATTCCCAGTTGCGAGCGGCCTTACCGAATCCACCGTACACGATGAGGTCTTCTGGCCGTTCTGCATTCGCAGGATCGAGATTGTTCTGAATCATGCGATACGCTGCTTCAAGCTCCCAGTTCTTACAGTTGAGGGTGGAGCCGTGAGGCGCGTGGATGATGCGTGACATAGCGTTA
>JAURNF010000233.1 GCA_030830285.1 Candidatus Kapaibacterium sp. | reverse complement strand
GTGTGTGTACGGCGTGTTCTATCTAACGTACAAGGGCGATGGAGTGTGGTTTGAACACCCCATCGCCCTTGCAATTGAATTCATTCCTGTGTGGATCGCGTTTGCACGCGACCTCCAGTGCGGACCTTTACTGCTTCGTGATGAGCAGCGTGCGCGTGATTTGTCCTTGACGTAGCGTTACAACGTACGTTCCAACGCTGCCGTCGATAGTCAGCACTTCCGTGCTGCTGATCGATGCAACACGAGCAACCACACGACCAAGCATATCGGTGAGAGTGAGCTCGCTACCCTCTGCGCCAGCAATTGTGAACTGTCCGACCGTTGGGTTCGGGTACAGAGTGATCGTTGTTCCAGTTTCATCATTGAATACGCTTGTCGTACCAACAAGGAAGTTGTCAGACCAGCGATCGCAGCCAGTTGAGTCCATAATCTGCACGCGATAATTACCGTCACCAACTGTCTTCACTGTCTGGCTTGTCTGACCATTGATCGCCTTACCCTCGCGGTACCACTGGTACTTCATGTTCGATACCGAGCAAGTAAGCACATCACCATCGCGTGTAATCGTTGGAATTGGCAAACCAGCGCGAACGGTTACTGTGATGGTGTCTGTGTTCTTTACGCAGTCATCAAAGCCAGTAACGCGACAGTATACCTTATACGATCCCACTGCGAGTGAACCAGTACGATAGCGGTATCCAGTTGTCGCATCCTTCTGTCCGTTCACGAACCACTCGTATGCAGGGTAGCCAAAGCGCGAAGCAATCAGGCTGTCTTGACCTTCACAGATCGTGAGTTCTGGACGGCGTGGTGTCAACACCGTTGACGGACCACAATCGAGCGCTGCGATGAAGATATCGGAGAACCCATCGCCTTCGATCTGAATGTCCTCGAATGCGCAACGTGTGTCGAAGACACCCGTGATGTACGGCACATTCTTTGGATCGACCACAACACCACGTCCTTCATCATCATATGGTCCGCCGAAACCACGGTACCAATCGACATCGCCATTCGACATGATGCGCGTGACAAAGCCATCACGTCCACCTGCTGACTCTTCAATGAAGCCTTCAACAGTTGTCGTTGAGTCGTAGTAACCCGTTACGAAGATTGCTCCCTTAGCATCGGTATACACCGCATTGCCCACGTCTTCAAATGTTCCGCCGTAGCGCTTGAGGAGCTCGATCGTACCATCCTTTGTGATGCGGCTAATGAAGAAGTCTGACTGGAATTCACCATTCGCAGAAATCGTCTGCGTGTCGAACGTTGTTGTTTGGCGAATCGCACCCGTCAGTACAAGCTTGCCATCTGTTTGTGTAGTCGATGTGATCACACGATCGTCGCCACTATAGCCGATGCGCTTCGCCCAACGTGCGCCGCCGTTCGCGTCGAATGCACGAACGAAGAAGTCCATCTTGTTTGCGAAGCTCTCGTACGATACACTGCCGAACGTTACGTTGCCGATGAACGTACCTGACACATAGATGCGATCGCCGTTCGGCGATACAGATACAGCTGTTGCCATATCGTTCTCTGTGCTACCCCATCCTTGAACCCAAATGAAGTCGCCATTAGCTGACATCTTGGCAACGAATGCATCGCTCTTGCCACCAGATGTTGCCTTGCGTGTACCAAACTCAGCCGTGCCACCGAAGCCCCCTGCCACATAGATTGCACCAAGTGAATCGACTGCGATGTACGGTGCGCCTTCGTCGTATGTAGTCGAGCCGAAAACTTTCACCCACTGCATGATGCCCATGTTGTTGAACTTGGCAATAAACATGTCTGTGGAGCCGGGATCAAGCGCTTCGATCACTTCTGTTGCGACAGAGGCTTCCATTGAGAAGCTGCCACCAACGTAGTAGTTGCCATTTTTGTCGACGACAACTGACTGCGCGTCATCAACATCGAAGCCACCGTAGTTGAGTCCACCAAGGAAGCGACCCTTGCTGTTGTATCGCGCCGTGAGGACATCGTAGTTGCCAAACGACGTAATCTTTTGGGTACCGAACATCATTGAGTCGGAGAGAACGCCCCCTACCATGAGATCGCCATTCGGGAACATTCCCAGCGATCGGCTTTCATCGAAGCTTGGTCCAACTGCTGGAACTACCCAGTTCCAACGTTGCGCGACCGACGATTGTGTAGCAAGGGCAAACAGCACAAGGCAGAGCCCGATGAACGAGTAAAACCAACGTTGTGCAAACATGTGCAAACTCCGGGAAGGAAGGGACAACAGTATCAGAAGTTAGGAAACCAGTCCGCGACCGGTTTTGGCAATCAACCCTTTTTCTTGCAGCTCCAGTACAACAGCATCGAGGATTCCGTTGATAAACGTACCGCTCTTGTCTGTTGAATAGCGCTTCGCAAGTTCAATGACTTCGTTGATAGTGACCTTGACCGGGATGTCCTTGCACGCGATCAGTTCAGCAACCGCGAGTCGCATGAGAATCCGATCAAGAAGTGCAATCCGCTCGAGATCCCAGTTTCTCGAGTGACGGTCAATAAGTTCTGTGCTCATTTCAAGCTGCTCGCGAGCAGTGACAATCACTGCACGTGCATACTCGACATCTTCGTCATTCCATTGAATCGCAACGTCGGCTTCGAGCTCGTGCACTTCTTCTGGACGAAGAATGCGCGACTCGGTAGCTTCCTTTGGATCAAACGTGAACTGACGGTAGAACACGTGGTTGAAGGCAACATCGAGACTCACCTCATCGAGCATGGTTGCTGCAATTACTTGCAGCACCTTCTCGCGTGCGAGGTGTCGAGTGCCCTTCAGTGTGGCTGTACGTCGTACGGGAAAATCGTGTTCGGGATCTATCTGAGTCACAATGCTTCCTTGGGTCAGACGCCACGGATCGTAGGCGATCCGATGTAGCCACCATGTACGTGTCGGATCTGACGCAGACGCTCTTCAGCAATCGCATTCGATGCCTCGATCGTGAGCATCTTGCGCTCTTCAGCTGTCTTGATAATGTTCATCGTGATGTCGTACACACCCTCCGCTTGACGCATCACCTTCGCACGGTCGTAGCCCTCAACTTCGGAGGCTACATTCATCAGACCGCCAGAGTTCACGACGTAGTCCGGTGCATACATGATCTTACGATCACGCAGCATCGGCGCGTGCTTGCTCTCGTCCTTCAGCTGATTGTTCGCTCCACCACATACGATTGCGCATGTGAGTTGCGGAATTGTTTCGTCATTAATCACCGCGCCAAGTGCATTCGGTGAGAATACATCGCATTGTGTTGTGAACACTTCATCTGGCGAAATCATCGTTGCGCCAGTGCGTGTAGCGAGTGCCTTTGCCTTGTCTTCGTAGATGTCTGCAACGAACACCGTTGCTCCATCCTTCACGAGGCTTTCAACCAAGAATGATGCAACGTTGCCAGCACCTTGCACGACGACGCGCTTGCCAGCGAGGCTATCTGAGCCCCATGTTGCCTGCGCTGCTGCGCGCATACCCGAGAACACACCGAGGGCAGTTACTGGGCTGGGATCGCCTGATCCGCCCGGACCACCAACGCCAGTGACATACTTCGTTTCCATGCGGATCCATTCCATGTCGCGCACGCTCGTGCCAACGTCTTCGGCTGTGATGTAACGTCCGCGGAGGCTTTCAACCATGCGACCGAAAGCGCGGAACAGACCTTCGCTCTTGTCCTTGCGTGGGTCGCCGATGATGACGGCCTTTCCACCACCAAGGTTCACACCGCTTACTGCGGCCTTGTACGTCATACCGCGCGACAACCGGAGCACGTCCGTGATCGCCGCTTCATCGTTGTCGTACTGCCAAAAGCGCGTACCACCGAGGGACGGACCCAACGATGTGTTATGGATGCCGATGATGGCGCGAAGTCCGGTCGTTGGATCTGAACACAGGACCACTTGTTCGTGTCCCATGGAGTAGAGCGTGTCAAAGATCTGCATGTCAAATAGAAGGGTGGTTCGTGAATCTATTGGCCAAAAATACGAACGGCCGCCCAAAGGGCGGCCGTTTCTGACTCGATCTCGTTTTCGGGATCAATAGCGAGGACCGCGCTCAAAGCGTGGACGCTCTTCGCGTGGACGTGCTTCGTTAACTACGAGCGGACGACCGCCCATGTTACGGCCATTCATTGCTTCAATGGCTTGGTTGCCAGATGCAGCATCGGCCATCTCAACGAAGCCGAATCCGCGCGAGCGACCAGTGAACTTGTCCTTCACTACAGAAGCTGACGTCACGGCGCCGAATTCTGAAAACGATGAGCGAAGCTCATTGTCGTCCATTGAATACGGCAGGTTGCCTACATAGATATTCATACATCGACCCTTTGCGGAACAGATTACGACACCAGGTTAGAAACATTGATTTACACTCGACTTGGTGCTACTGACCGTCGTTCCGCCTACGGCCAGTGATGCAATATAGCCTATTCCAATCTGGAAACAAGAAGTTTTCCACATGCACCCCCCTCGAAAACCTAGGGCTTCGCCCTAGGCGGGTATGTGGCGGACCTTCAGCCCTCCAACTTCCATAGCGCCAACGGCGCTTGAGGCGCCCCCTTATTTGGCTGACTTCAGATTTGCCTCGACTTGCTTCCAATTCACCACGTTCCACCACGCTGTGATGTAGTCGGCACGTTTGTTCTGGTACTTGAGGTAGTAGGCGTGTTCCCATACGTCAACACCAAGGAT
>JAURNF010000232.1 GCA_030830285.1 Candidatus Kapaibacterium sp. | reverse complement strand
GCGCAGCACCCTGTGTGTATGGTTCAATACGCGGCGCAACGAGAGGTAAGAACAGCGAAACGAACAGCATCACACTGCCGAAGAGGATCGCGATACTGTGCTGAAGCTGACCACGACGCTGAACGATCCATGCGGTGATGAATCCAGCAAGGATGATCAATCCAATCCATGGCTCAATACCCGTCCATTCCACATCGCGCATAATTGCAGCACGCAGATACCGATCACGGAACGATGGGAGTGACAACAGCACATCGCGATGTTGGAATGCCCATGGCACGAGTACCGCTACAACAGTAAGTACAACACCTACAACAGCAAGACCAATGGTCGTTGATCGCTTCCATCGTGCATTGGCTGCAATCATGCGCTCCAATGCAAGCGCGGCCAAAAACGTGAGTGGCAGATACGTCATCGAACTGTAGTGCACGATCTTCGTCTTCACCAACGAAAACACGACGAGTACCACAGCACCAAGTACAATCATCCACACACGCATCATGCGCTGGGCCGACGTTTCATCTGATGTCGAACGGATACCACCGCCAATTAGCATTGATGCCGGATAGCATCCAATGGCAACTACTACAGGATGATAGTACCACGGTTGTTCATGACCAGCATCGCCTGTTGTGAGCAGACGTACCTGGTAGGCAAGGTTCTCCATGATGAAGGTGGGTCCGTTCTGGATGTAGTCCACCACAAACCAGATCGACGCAACCACCGTGGTCGTTACGGATGCAACAAGAACTTGTCGCCACGGTAGTGTCGTCGAGCGACGCAACACGAACCAGGCAATCGCGGTGGTGAGCATCACCAAGCCGAAGCCCACTGGCCCCTTTGTCATCACGGCAGCACCGGCGAACACACCTGCGATCATTGCATTGCGCATGAGCTGCTGTTGTGTTGACTTCATTATCCACCATACACTGAGGAAGATGAAGAGATTGAAGAGCGGATCGATGATGCCGGTGTGGAAGTAGAACGTGGGAAGTAGTGAACCAGCATACACCACGCACCAGAGAATTCCCATGCGGTTGGAGTAGAGTCGCGTGCCGATGCTATGGAGCACCAGCATCGTCACAATACCAAGCAGTGCATTGGGGAGTCGCGCTGCGAACTCATTCACGCCAAAGAGCTTCATGCAGAGCACTTGCAGCCAGATGAAGACAGGGGGCTTTTCGTAGAACGGACGGAAGTCGATCTGCATGTGCATGTAATCGCCCGTCACGATCATCTCGCGTGCGCACTCGGCGAAGTTCACCTCATCCCAGTCAAACAGCCGTACGCCCCCTAAAAACGGAAGGAACAGCATGGCGGAAACGAGGACGATGAGGATTCGCGTGGTGCGAACAGACATAGCAGTGACTCCAATAGCAGGCGTTACGAAAATACTGTGTGTTCTGTCGGCGCCACGTGTGATATTCGTGCAGATCACAATCATTGGGGCTTTACGATGTTCGTCCGCCTATTGCTCGTTCTTATCGCGTTGGTGCTTCCATTTGTGACGCAGGCGCAAACGCCTGTTGAACAAGCATGTACTGCGTTTGATCAAGCTGTTGAACGCATGGATTTGAAGACGGCGAAGTCGACGCTCATGTCGCTGCAGGCACCAGCATCAACGGCGTATGATGTGCTCTATCGCATGGCACGACTTCATGTGCTACTCGGTAATGAGGAGCGCAACGAGCAGCAGCAACTCGCACTGTATGAGAAGGCGCTCGACTACGGGAATCGCGCTGTTGCCTCGAACAGCAAAGGCATGGGTGGCTATGTGTATCGTGCCGCAGCGAACGGAAAGATTGCATTGTTCAAGGGCATTTTTAGCGTTGCAGACGTTGTTGCGCGTGTGCGTGATGATGCGTCGCAGGCTATTCGCTTGAGTAACGACACACCAAAGATGCTTGCAGCCGCGCACTACATCCTCGGTCGTGCGCATCTCAACCTTGCAAAGAAGCCCAAGATCTTCCGTGCGCCGCTCGGGCTTGGATGGGGATCGATTGATGAAGCATTTCGCAATCTCAAGCGTGCCCGCGAGCTGCGGCCAGGGTTCATTATGTTTGAGCTCGAGTATGCGAACTGTCTAGCCGAAATGGATGATGACAGCGGGGCGATCGCGCATGCACGCACAATTGCAGGCATGCGGAATCAGGAGCCTGGAGATCCACAGCGCAAGCAGGATGCCGTGGCGTTGATCAGAGATCTTGAGTGAGGGTTAAACCTGCGATCACGGGGTAACGTCGGACGTAACCTTGTCGGCGTTGAGTGGTTACAGGGAAGAGTACGAATGCAAACACGAGGGTTCTATGGCGACACTTACCAAGTACAATGGGTCCTGGGGAACGCGCGAAGCAGCGCATCTCCTCCGGCGCGTAGGGTTTGGTGCATCACCGGCTACGCTTACATCTGTTGTGAAGAGCGGACTCGACGCTACGCTGGCGTCGGTGTTCACTCCTGTTCCGCCCTATGCACCGCCTACACATCCAAATGATGATTCGCAATGGGTGCCACCGGCAGGGAAGGTTTGGACGAAGACAGCCGTTGCGACGGATCAGACAAAGCCAGAGCTTTCGACAGGCTATGATATTGCCAAGGGACCAGCGTTCTACAATAACCTTACCAAGCAATGGTGGCTGCGGTCGATGATTCATGGACCCGTCACCATTCACGAGAAACTCACCCTCTTCTGGTCGAATCACTTCGCCACTGAGATGCAGATCGTCCTGAATGGGATCTTCTCGTTTGAGCTTCTCGCCTACATGCGCGCAAATGCGTTTGGCAATGTCAAGGACATGACCCGGCGAGTCACACTGGATGCAGCGATGCTGCGCTACCTCAATGGCAACGTGAACACCAAGGGCTCACCCAACGAGAACTTCGCTCGTGAGCTGATGGAGCTCTTTACCATTGGTAAAGGGGCGATGGCCGCGCCGGACGATTACACAACGTATACGGAACAGGATGTACGTGCAGCTGCGCGTGTACTGACAGGATGGAAGGACTTCGGCGTTCGCGATCTTTCTCTCACAGCTGGTGATCGAGACTATCGTGATAACGAGCCGCGTGCCACTCCGATGTTCCCAGACAATCCCAACGTTGTGTTTGTGCCAGCTAATCACGACACCACTGACAAAGTCTTCTCCGCTCGCTTTGGTAACCGCGTCATTAAGGGGCGCACCGGACAGCAGGCGGGGCTTGATGAACTGAACGATCTGCTCGATATGATCTTCGAGCAGCAAGCGACTGCACGATACATCGTGACGCGTCTCTACAGGTTCTTCGTGAACACTGACATTACCGACGAAGTGCGTCGTGACATCAT
>JAURNF010000231.1 GCA_030830285.1 Candidatus Kapaibacterium sp. | reverse complement strand
GCGCACAACGTGCTCATACTTTATGCCGAACAATCGCGACATCCTGTATGCAAGCACACATCGTCACGACGATACATGTCCGCCTGGACCACCACAACGCGCTGATCGCAAGTACCTATGGCAGGTATCACCCACGTACGATATCTACGTCGCCGATCCATCAGGCAACGTCATCGACACGCTGTCTGATCGCTACGGGTACGATGCCGAAGCAACTGTATCGCCGAAGGGCGACAAGATCGTCTTCACATCCGACCGTAGCGGTGATCTCGAGCTTTGGACAATGAACATCGACGGCTCGGACGTACGTCAGGTCACGAACGAACTTGGATACGACGGCGGAGCATTCTTTTCACCAGACGGCTCGATGCTTGTCTATCGTTCATCACGTCCCAAGACACCCGAAGAGCAAGCCGAATACAAGGAGCTTCTCGCAGAGGGTCTGGTAGCACCCACGAACATGGAAATCTACGTGTGCAACGTCGACGGCTCGAACGTGCGCAAGATCACCTCACTTGGCAAGGCCAACTGGGCGCCATTCTTCCATCCGTCGCAGAAGAAGATCATCTTCTCTTCGAACCACGCATCACAACGCGGGTATGACTTCCAGCTCTACATGATCAACCTCGACGGCACCGGCCTCGAGAAGATCACGACGGAAAGCATCTTCAATGCCTTCCCGATGTTCTCACCCGACGGCAAGTACCTTGTGTGGTCAAGCAATCGCAACAATCAAGGCACCCGCGACACAAACGTTTTTGTTGCCGAGTGGGTTGATTAGTCAACAACCACTGCGCGCTCTGCGCGCGCAACCATTCTGCCGATTGGCGCCGAAGCGAGCGTCTTCTGTTCTTCGCACACGGCGAGGAACGCATCGACATGCGCAGGATCTACACTCACCAAGAGTCCGCCGCTTGTTTGCGGATCGCAGAAGAGCGCACGTTGTTCATCAGTAAGGTCGCTGATACGATGTCCATACGCTGCGTAATTGCGGTTCGTACCACCAGGCACGCAGCCTTGCGCGACATAGGAACGAATCGCCGCATCATCGATCAGCGGCACCGCAGATGCGTCGAGCAATGCAGTGCACGAGGCGCCATCGGCGAGCTCGACTAAGTGTCCGAGCAGACCAAACCCTGTAACGTCCGTCATTGCATGCACGTAGGGTAGACGAGCAAAGTGTGCGCCAGCAGAGTTTAGCCGCACCATCACATCGCGCGCCCACGTAGCATGCTCGGGTTGCAACACGCCCTTCTTCTCAGCCGTCGTGAGGATGCCTACTCCAAGTGGCTTGGTGAGGAACAATACATCGCCTTCTTTCGCACCGGTGTTGGTCTTTAGATGTGCGAGCGATACGCGCCCCGTAACCGCCAGACCAAAGATCGGCTCCGGACTGTCAATGCTGTGTCCACCAGCAAGTGGAATGCCTGCCTCCGCACACGCTATACGTGCACCCTCTAACACAAGCCGTGCAGCTTCTACCGGTACAGTGTTGACAGGCCATCCAAGCACAGCGATGGCCATCATTGGTGTACCGCCCATCGCATACACATCACTGATGGCGTTGACGCTGGCGATGCGACCAAAATCAACCGGATCGTCAACGATTGGCATGAAGAAATCCGTGGTGCTCACCACAGCCGTTCCGTCACCGAGGTCGTATACCGCAGCATCGTCGCGCGAATCATTCCCGACAATCAGTCGCGCATCATGCGGTGCAACAAACGTTGAGTGCAGAATGGTATCGAGGACCGATGGAGAGATCTTGCAGCCACAGCCAGCGCCATGTGAATACTGCGTGAGACGGTACGTTGTTGTGCTCATGTGTTGCTGGTTGTCCGTTGCGTGTGGCAATAGGTGTAGGTGGCGTCGTAGTACGACAATGCAAGATCAGCAGCTGTTGCGAGATCGCCTACGGCAATTGCGGCGCATGCGCGCTGGTAGCGCTCTCCTCCGAGCTTTCGCTCAATACGCGTGAAGGCTGCAATCAACACATCCGACGACACATCTCCGTAGTCACGCACGAGGCGTGCGATGCGCTCGCTACGCGATGTTTCGAGAATCGTCATCGTTGATGATTGCATAGCGACAAAGAGCTCTTCGGGCAGGTGTACGGTGCCAATGGTCCGACTTTCATCCTCGACAAAAATCTCACGTGTTGGGTCACACGATGCGAGGTACATGGCGATGTCGTTATGCACCTGCTCAGTTGAAGGCTGCTGACCCATTGATCCGAACGACGAGCCTTTATGATTCGCAAGTGCTTCGAGGTCGAGCACCTGCTCACCACACATCGCCAGCTCGTGCAAGTAGTCTGTCTTCCCCGCTCCCGTCATCCCACCGATCACGTGGTACTTCCATGGCTGTGCGATGATCTCGCGAGCCCATGCTTTGAACCCTTTGTATCCACGCGGAACAATGCGCGTCTGCAATCCAGCGGCACTATAGAGCCACGCGACTGACGAACTCCGCATGCCGCCGCGCCAGCAGTACACGATGAGTGGACGTTCCACCGCACGCGCGCGCTCGACGAGCTCATGCATGCGGGGTCCGACGTATCGGAGTCCTTCATCGAATGCACGTTGCTGACCTTCCTTCACGTAGAGCGTGCCGACGTGTGCTCGTTCATCGTTACTGAAGAGCGGGATATTCACTGCCCCTGGTATATGCCCCTGCGCATATTCCGCAGGCGACCGCACATCGACAATGGCATAGCGCGGATCACGCAGGTCATCAAACACCGTAGTCATCATGCTCCGGAAGTTGGGAATACTCCGAGACGGGAGCATTGGTGTGTTCAGGATCACCGCGGCGATACTGATTAAGAGCAGCATTGAGTTCGCTTGGCAATTGTTGCGCATCGCGCACGACAATCGTTGTTGCTCGCTCACGACGTCGATAGAGCCATGACGTGATGATCTGCAGTTCGTCAAGTTCGCGATCGGTAAAGCCCCCTCGCGGCGCAGGCCGATCGAATACATCAACAAGCATATCGATGAGCTGCTCACGAGGAGCTGCCGTGCCGATCACGCGTTGATACATCAAGCGTCCGGCGCGCAACGCATAGACTTCGACGGTTGCATACCGGTCGCTGGTGGGAATCATGATGACGACGTTGGTGTCGGTAATAGCAAGCGGACGATCGTTACCGTGAAGTGTGGCGCGTTCGATTTCGCGAATCCCGTCGCGCAACATCGCCGCACGTTCGAAGTCGAGATCCATCGCTGCTTCTTCCATCTGCATCGACAAGCGTCCAATTGCACCCGACTCAACGTTCATCAGGAACTTGCGTGCATCGTCGATTGCACGACGGTAGTCATCGATGGTTTGATGCAGCGCGCAGGGTCCGAGACACCGCTTAATGTGGTAGTCAAAGCACGGTCGCACGTCAGCATGTGGGAAGAGCGCGCCGTTGCATGTGCGCAGCTGATGCTCGCGTACGACCATGTCGCGGATACGTTCGGCCATGCGCTGACTGCGGAACGGACCGAAGTACTCGCCACCATCATCATCGATGCGGTGCACAAGCTCGAGTCGAGGGAAGTCTTCGTTCGTGATCTTCAGAAACGCAGGTGCATGGTATTCCAAACTCGCGCGGTTGTGGAGCGGACGTTTGGTTTTGATCTCGCGCGATTCGAGCAGCATTGCTCCGAGTTCCGTGCCGGTTACTTCCCACTCGATGTGCCGGATATACCGAATCATCTTCTGGACGCTCCTACCGTGGAGCGGACCTTCATGGAAGTACTGTCGAACACGGTCGCGGAGTGACTTCGCCTTGCCGATGTAGAGCGTGTTCTTCTTCGTGTTCAGGAAGTAATACACACCTGGCTCATCAGGCAACTCAGCAAGACGCGGTGCGAGAAGTTGCTTTACCTTTTGATTCGACTTTGTTGGGGCGAGCGGACGCTGTGCGTGCTGGAGCTCGATAAGATCACCAAGCGTCGCTGCGTCGTGCTCTAACCGCGCACGCTCAATGAGCTTGATGAGCACCTTGGCCGTTGCTTCTGTATCCCCCATCGCACGGTGGCGTGCAGTGATCGGGCAGCCGTAGTGCTCTGCGACAACGCCGAGGTTGTGCTTTGCTAGCCCTGTGCTCAGCCGTCGTGAGAGGCGGCATGTACACAGACGCGGCACATCGGGAACGGGCTCCCCCATGCGTTGGATTGCATGGCTGACAAAGCTCCAGTCGAATCCCACGTTATGTCCGACAAAGACAACAACCTGATCTGTCGCCCCGAGTTCGGCGGCAATCGTAGGTATCACGGCATCTTCGTCTGGCGCATCGCGCACCCTGTCTTCATTGATCCCAGTCATCAATTGGATGAAGTCGGGAATCGGCTGGCGCGGGTTCATCAGTGACTCATACCGACGAACGATATCGTCGTCCTCGACCACGCACATCGCAATCTCTGTCATGCGATGTTCATTCGCCTTACCGCCGGTCGTTTCGACGTCGACGACGATAAACCGTACCTGATCGAGTGGGGTC
>JAURNF010000230.1 GCA_030830285.1 Candidatus Kapaibacterium sp. | reverse complement strand
TTTCGTCCATTGGGTCAGCTAAAACTGTAAGGAACATATGTTCCTTATCTTCGGACATGGGATCTCGCATTTCACTCACGCGACAAGTGCAAGAGCGTCGCCGCAATCGAGCAATAGACCTACGGGAACGAGGCTGGAGTGTGCGTCGGATTGCTGAATCACTGGGTGTGAGCACTCCAGCAGTGTATCAGTGGTTTACGGCCCATGCACGCGGAGGAACCGACGCATTGCGTGCACAACCTCGCACGGGCGCTCCTGGTCGCATGACGGATCGACACCGACGAATGCTCGTGCTGCTGCTCAGTGCACCACCGACCGAACATGGCATTGATGCAGCGGAATGGGATCGCCTTCTCGTACAGCGTGCAATCAAGCGTCTGTTCGGCATTGAGTACTCCCCTCAACACTGCGGCCGCCTCCTTCGCGATATTCAGCAGCAGCATCGCCGTGCACCATTTGCAATCGAAGAACTCCGCAGTATGCTGTCAAAGGCCGATATTGCGCGCATCCGCAAACATCTGAGATCACACAATGGATCGCGAAGAACGTGATATGCTCGCTCAGCTCGAGTCTACCTTGCGCACGATCGCCGCAAACGAGTCGCGCATTGCGCAATCGCAGGAAATGCTCTCCGAGACACAGCGGTTTGTTGGAGACTCTCAAGCTGCGTTGTCTGATCAACTCACCAACATCGTTGGCAATCAGCAGACAATCATCAAGAACCAAACAACGATCATCGACAATCAGCATGTGATCATCGGCTTCTTGAAGCAACTCGTCAATACCGACGCAGCATAACGCACATGCGGTACTACGTCATCTTCGCAGCCTGTGCTAGTGCACTCTGGCTCATGTTACTACTCACATCATCGGTGTCGCCGCTTGATGCATGGCCGGCAGCACTTACAATGGTGTTCGGATCGTTCATTGCTGGTGCGAGTGCAGAGGGAGGTGGTGCGGTTGCATTTCCTGTGTTCACGCTGCTGTTGAAGATTCCACCAGATGCAGCACGCAACTTCTCGTTTGCGATTCAGAGCTTCGGCATGGTAGCGGCGAGTATGCTCATCATTGGACGTCGCATACCGTTTGAGGTACGTGCGGTATACTATCCCGCACTAGGCGGCATCGTCGGACTTGTTGCCGGGACGTATTCACTTGCGCCACTTGTAGATCCAGTACTCACGAAGCTGCTGTTCGTGTCGATATGGCTAGCGTTCGGTATCGCACTCTGGCAGGCCAATCGAGATGCATCAGCGAATGTCGTACCGCGACTTCCAGACGTGTTGCAACGCCGTGACATCATCAACCTCGTGATGGTCGGCCTACTCGGCGGATTCGTCACGTCGCTCTTTGGCAACGGCATCGATCTGCTCACGTTCTGCATGCTACGTCTGTGGTACGGACTCGATGAGAAGGTTGCTACTCCGACATCTGTGTTGTTGATGAGTATTCTGACTGTTGCGGGCACATTCCTGCATGCGGGCGTGTTGGGCGATTTCGGTCAGACGGAATACACGGCCTGGCTGGCAGCTGCGCCCGTCGTGCTTGTATTTGCGCCGCTTGGAGCGCATGTGATCTCGAAGTGGCCACGCCTAGCAATCGCACGACTTCTCTACACCATCATTGTGGTGCAGTTTGTGGGTGCGTTGTATGTGCTGGGCCTCACGCTAGAGCACGTGGTCACAGCTGGGATAGCAGTTGTCGTAACCACGTTGCTACTGCTGCGTCAGAATCGATAAGTCACCGATCCGATCGGAAGTGGCACATTTGAGCGTGCACCCAGAACTAGACCTAGCGGATTGAAGTTGACATCCAGCTTCCCCATCGATTTCGATTCAACGTCTGGGCGTGCGAGTGCACGTCCTACAAAGAAGCCGCCGGCTGACGATGCCCACACGATTGGCCAAATGGCTGTCGGACTATCCACGAGTTGAGAAACGCCGAGTCCGATCACACCACCAGCGAGCGTGCTCAGCAGCACCGTTGTGCCGTCGTCGTCACGATAGTCCAGACCATCAATAAAGCGTGTACCAAGGTAGAGTCCACCCGCGGCACCTAAGAGTCCGATACCAGTGATCAATCGGGTCGACACATCCGATGGGTTTACGGCTAAGAGAATCGCATACGGAAGACCAAGTCCGAGCGCACCCGATACAGCATACACTGTAGCGTCAGCGCTTGTGACGTGCTGCGACTTGATGATCTCGTTACCGATGAGAATACCACCCGCGGCACCGATCAGGCCCAGACCCGAAAGCACACGGATGCCCGTGTTTCCGCTTACATCTGTGCCGACGATTGTAAGTGCAGCAAGTGCACCACCTGCTGCACCGTAAAACTCTGTTGTGTTAATGAGTCCTGCTGCACCCTCTGAGATGCCCGTGTTCGATCCAATGACATACCCTGCGATTGTCTCGGACACACCTCCAAGCACAGATAATGCAAAGCCCGTACGGGGATTCACATTCTCACCACCAACAAGTCCTGCCAGTGCCCAACCGTGCAGCGCACCTTGGAACATGCCACCAACCGCAAGTGAAGCAGCACCAGCCGTGACATTTGCGTCGAGCGTAAGAATGGCCGGTACGAAATACCCAAGGCCTCCAGCAATCAAATACGACGGAGCCGATCCTGCACTACCGTCAGCGCTGAACGTGTACGAAATCGCTGTGCCATAGTAGAACAGTGACCACAACGTGCTTCCCCATAGCAGTGCGCTCCGTCCACTCTGATCCAATCCCCCAATCTCAACAGGCATCGCATTAATCTGAATACGAGAACGCAGCGCAAGCATCTCAACCATGGAGAGCTGCTTTCGCTCGCGCTCACTGCCCTCATCACCCCTGCGTAAGATCTCCAGCACGTATGCGGAATCCGTCATCCGGAATAGTCGCGCCTCGAGAAACGTCTCCAGCGGTTCGAACCACCGGTACTCATCGTTCAATGACTTTGTTATGACGAGGATCTTCCCCGCTTCATCAAACGCGATCTGGCGTTCAACCTGTGCTTGGGCGACGAGTGCGCCGACACACAGCACAGCAACAACGATGATATGT
>JAURNF010000229.1 GCA_030830285.1 Candidatus Kapaibacterium sp. | reverse complement strand
CTGTGATCATTACGCATCTCCTCCGTTATCGCCGAACGAATCAGCGATCGTTGCGATTGCGCTCTTGAAGATCACAAGCTTGCCGTGGCTCAGAACATCGTACGCCGAAATCTTATCGGCAGGGAAGGTCGTCAGGCCTGCGATGTTGCGCGCTGACTTGACGAATGTCTCGTCCGCAGCTGGCAACAACATGAGAACCTTCGAACCATCTACCTTGATGTTCTTCAGCATCGTCGCAACATCACGTGTCTTCGGTGCGCTGATTGCGAAATCTTCCACAACCACAAGGTTGTTTTCGCGAGCACGAAGTGTGAGCGCAGACTTCCGAGCAAGGCGCTTGACCTTTACAGGGAGCTCAACACGGTACAGGTGCGGGAACGGACCGTGGATCTTACCACCACCCGGAGACAGCGGCGAGCGGCTCGTACCACGACGTGCACCACCAGTGCCCTTTTGCTTGAATGGCTTTTTACCGCCACCTGATACCTCAGCGCGCGTTTTTACCTTGTGCGTGCCTTGACGACGATGCGCCAAGTATGCGCGCACCGCTTGGTACATCGCGTGCTCGCTGGGCTCGATACCGAAGACCGAAGCAGGAAGCTCGATTGAGCCTGCCTTGGCGCCGTCCTTCGTGAGTATATCCACAGTCATGGCAATCTTCTTCTTAGAGCTTGACAATTTCAACTAGTGAGTTCATTGCGCCTGGAATGCTTCCCTTGACAAGGAGAAGATTCTGGTCAGGCATTACGCGGAGGACTGTGAGGTTACGCACCGTAATGCGCGTACCACCCATTCGTCCGGCCATGCGCATGCCCTTGAACACGCGCGATGGGTACGATGACGAGCCGATCGAACCTGGGGCGCGGGGACGGTCACTCTGACCGTGCGTTGCCATACCAACACCACCGAAGTGGTGACGGCGAACAACGCCCTGGAACCCCTTACCCTTGCTCGTAGCAGAGACCTTCACCTTATCGCCAGTCTCAAAGGATTCTACCGTGATTACGTCGCCATTTTTGACCTTGGCAACGAGTTGACGGAATTCCTTGAGATGACGCGCAGGCGCTACCTCATGCTTCGCAAAGTGTCCCGCACGTGGGCGGTTTACCTTGCGTTCTGGGATTGGCTCGTAACCAATCTGAACGGCTTCATAGCCGTCTTGTTCTGTCGTTTTTACTTGGACAACTGGACACGGTCCGGCTTCGATTACCGTACACGGCACGAATACTCCATCTTCAGTGAAGATGCTCGTCATGCCCAGCTTACGTCCGAGGATTGCACTCATTTTCCTCTGTTCCTCTTAGACTTTCACTTCCACATCAACACCCGCCGGGAGCTCAAGGCGCATGAGCGCGTCGATCGTCTTCTGCGTAGAGCTGAAGATATCGATCATGCGCTTGTGCACACGAGCTTCAAATTGCTCACGTGACTTCTTGTCCACGTGCGGAGACCGCAGCACTGTATACACAGATCGCTCTGTAGGAAGCGGGATCGGACCCGAAACCACTGCGCCTGTTTGTTTCACTGTGCGGACAATACGCTCAGCTGAACGATCAATCAAGTTGTGATCGTACGAGCGAAGCTTGATGCGAATGCGTTGCGTTGCCACTCGTTTGTTCTCCTAGTTGGAGGTTCGTTTGGAGACAAACAAGGGGGGATAACTCATCCCCCCTCGTCGTTCTCTCAGATCGTTTTCTTATTCAACAATAGATGTCACAACACCAGCGCCTACCGTACGGCCACCCTCGCGGATAGCAAAGCGGAGACCTTCGTCCATAGCAACCGGTGTGATGAGCGTAACGTCGAGGTTATCAACGTTGTCACCAGGCATGATCATTTCTACGCCTGCAGGAAGATCAAGAACACCTGTCACGTCAGTTGTACGGAAGTAGAACTGTGGACGGTAGTTCGTGAAGAATGGCGTGTGACGTCCGCCCTCTTCCTTTGTGAGAACGTAAGCTTGTGCCTTGAACTTGTGGTGCGGCTTGATCGAGCCAGTCTTTGCAAGTACCATGCCGCGCTCGAGTTCTTCCTTGTCGACACCACGAAGGAGCAGACCGACGTTGTCACCTGCGCGACCTTCGTCAAGAAGCTTGCGGAACATTTCGATACCTGTAACTGTCGTCTTCTTCTGAAGGCCGAAACCAACGATTTCAACTTCTTCGTTAACCTTGACGATACCGCGCTCGATACGGCCTGTACCTACTGTACCGCGACCTGTGATCGAGAACACGTCTTCGACTGGCATGAGGAATGGCTTGTCAACATCACGCTGTGGCGTTGGGATGTAATCATCAACCGCTGCCATGAGTTCGAAGATGCACTGCATGTCTGCGTGATCTGCGCTCTGACCGCTTGACGCTGCGTCGAGAGCCTTGAGTGCCGAACCCTTTACGATTGGAATGTCGTCGCCTGGGAAGTCGTACTTCGAGAGAAGTTCGCGGATTTCCATTTCAACGAGTTCTACGAGATCTGGGTCTGCAATGTCAACCTTGTTCATGAACACCACGATACGTGGCACACCAACCTGACGAGCAAGAAGGATATGCTCGCGTGTTTGTGGCATCGGACCGTCTGTTGCAGCTACAACGAGGATGGCGCCGTCCATCTGAGCAGCACCAGTGATCATGTTCTTCACATAGTCAGCGTGGCCTGGGCAGTCAACGTGTGCGTAGTGACGGTTTTCAGTCTCATACTCAACGTGCGCCGTAGCAATCGTGATCCCGCGTGCCTTTTCTTCAGGAGCGTTATCAATTGAGTCGAACGAACGCTTTTCAGAAAGACCCTTCGCCGCCAAACACATTGTGATTGCAGCTGTAAGTGTTGTCTTGCCGTGGTCAACGTGTCCGATCGTTCCGACGTTCACGTGCGGCTTATTCCGTTCAAATTTCTCTTTGGCCATGATGCCTACTCCTCAGGTTGCGTTGAGTGAGTTGTGAAATGATTAATTGGTTCGTTGTAATTGAGACAGAAAACAAAGGTACGAAATGTTTCTGACGTACAAGCAATAAAAAGCCCATCCCGGCACCATTTTGTAAAAAATGGCGGGCGCGCTGCGTGTCACTGACGCACGTCGAATTACCGACGATGAGACACTGGCTCGTACCCATGGAAATGCATGGTATACGACCCACGACCCTGCGTGAGCGATCGCAACTGTGTTACGTAGCCGAATAGTTGGGACAGCGGCACCAAAGCCGTCACAACTTGGAGAATATCGCGCTGAGAAATTCCCTGCACCATGCCTCCACGTGAACTGAGATCTGCAATGACCTCGCCCACGTAATCCTCGGGCGTAACAACTTCGACTGCGAAGACAGGCTCCATGATGACCGGCGATGCCAGTCGGGAAGCGTCTTTGGCGGCAATCGAAGAGGCGACGGCGTATGCCGTCTCCGTTGCGTCTTCTTCATTGTATGCCGCATCTACGAGGACGGCCATGATGTCAATCATGGGGTATCCAGAGAGCGGTCCGACCTTGAGGGCTTCAATAGCCCCCTGCTCTACACTCTTGACGTACAACTCCGGAAGTGTCCCTGGTGCAAGCTCATTACTGAACTGGAGACCTTTTCCTGAGTCATTTGGTCGTACCTCTATAGTTACTTGTCCGAATTGATTCTTCCCAGCATTACTGCGGACGAACTTGCCCTCCGCACGTGCGGTGCTGGTAATTGTCTCTCGGTAGGCTACCTGAGGTTTCCCCACTTTGACGGGGACGTTGAATTCGCGTTTTAACCGGTCGACAAGGATCTCCAAGTGGAGCTCACCTACGCCGGAGATAATGATCTGTCCTGATTCTGCATCGGTATGGAACCGAAACGTCGGATCTTCTTCAGAGAGCCGATGTAAGGATTCCGTCAGTTTTTCCTGATCCGCCAGAGTCTTCGCCTCAACCGCTTGGTTGATGACTGGATCTGAGAACCGAATGCTTTCCAGAAGGATTGGTTGCTTAGGGTCACACAGTGTGTCGCCCGTCCGCGTGAAGCGCATCGCAGGGATCGCAACAATCTCGCCGGCATACGCTGCGTCGAGCTCTTCTCGCTTATTCGCACTCATGCGCAAGATCTTTCCTGCTCGCTCTTTCTTGTCGTTTGTGACGTTGTAGAGTTGCTCGCCTGCTTTGATTGTTCCAGAGTAAATCCGAACAAACGTTAGGCGTCCTACAAATGGGTCGGTGATGATCTTGAATGCAAGCGCAGAAAATGCTTCGCCGTCTTCCGGCTTCCGCGTCTCTTCACGCTCGTGATCCTTCACGTTGTATCCGTGCGTGTGTCCAACATCCTTCGGTGATGGCAAGTAGGCCAACACACCGTCGAGAAGTTGCTGCACGCCCTTGTTTTTAAAGGCGCTCCCACAGAATACTGGGGTTACCTTGAGATGAAGCGTCGCCTTGCGTAGCGCCGACCGAAGCACTGCAGCTTCGATATCGTCACCCGAGAGGTAGCGCTCCAACAGTGTATCGTCGTGTTCGACGATTGCTTCAACGAGTGCTTGGCGCGCCTCGTTGACTTGGTCAACCATGTCTGCCGGCACATCTGTGGTTTCGAACTTCTCGCCGTTGTCTCGATCAAACACGAGCGCAACACGATCAATCAAATCCACGACACCAACAAAAGTGTCCTCTGCGCCAATTGGCAATTGTACGGCAACCGGAGTTGCCCCCAACCGCGTCCGCATCATGTCGAGAACTCGTAGGAAGTTTGCTCCTACACGGTCCATCTTGTTGACAAATGCAATGCGCGGTACATGGTATTGGTTTGCTTGATGCCACACGGTTTCTGACTGCGGCTCGACACCTGCAACGGCACAAAAGAGGCCAATCGCTCCGTCAAGCACGCGCAACGACCGTTGCACTTCAGCTGTAAAGTCAACATGTCCAGGAGTGT
>JAURNF010000228.1 GCA_030830285.1 Candidatus Kapaibacterium sp. | reverse complement strand
CTGACGGTGATCTTACCATCCGGGATCGTCGACATGCGGTGGCCAATGATGTTGAGCACGTTACGGTAGACATCGAGCTGATTGCGTTCGAGCTTTGTTGGTTGGAACACCAACGCATCAGGAGCTGTAATGCGACGTTGTGTTGTCGCGGATAGATCGCCACTTCCCTCTGGGTAGTAGATCTGTGGCAACAACGGATAACTCTCGATCACGTCAAGCTCTTCCACACGAATTGCATCAAGTGGAGCCATGGTTCCATCATCACGTCGTGCCATCAACTGCGATGTGATTCCTGGAGCAAATGAGCGAGGCGTTTCGCGCAGATAGCGCTCTTTGATCGTGATTGCGTGATACTCAACGTCACCTCGACGCTGCACATCTTCATCCTCGACACGATTCTGCAGCGTGATACGCGGCGCAGCGATTCCGACACGCTCGGCGATGATCGTATCGCGAACAAACACGGTATCGTATTCCTTCGCTGCTTCGATCGGAGTATAGATGCCGAATCGCACATTGATACCTGCCTGCACTGACACAACACGCCAATCAACAGATGTGATCGCAAGTGCTGGCACATATGCACGAATCTCAGGTCGGATGAGCGCACCGGAACGTAGTGCAAATTCATACCCTACACCCAACGATCCGTGAATCTGCAGTGCATTAGCCTCTGGTATGTCAGCGCTCACGGCGTTGCGAACCGCAGAGCCATTGGTAAACGTGTAGCCATCCGGCTGCACAAGCGTCTCGCGCTGTGCAAATGTCTTCTGCAGGAGGAAGCCTGCGCGTGCTCCTGCCGACACCCACAGCGACGAGCCAACACGAAATGCGAGTGACGGTTCAAGCGCAACCATTGCAAGTCCCGCGTCGAGTGTATGATCGACGACGATTGCGCGACGCTCCTCCGTTGGGATTGGACCATCGTTTAACACGGGTTCGTTACCAATGGTTTGCGACGCCTGGAGCGTTCCGGAGAGTCCAGCATAGCCTATGCGATTCTGCAGTTCAAGCGTCTCGGAGAATGGGAAATCGAGTGATGCCCCACCTGCCAGCCCGAGCGAAACCACATTGCCATAGGTCGTACAACAATTCGGCACTCCTGGTAATGCGCCGAACTGCGCGAGATGCATATTCCCATGTGCTCCCAGATATCCACCGAGATACATCGACAGACGTTCGCTTTGCTGCGTTACTGAATCACGACGTCGCAGTTGTGCTTGTGCATCGTGCGCCGACAGTGCATACAATCCAACAAGCATCAACAGAACTGAGCGAGAACTCTTCTTCATTGCGTTGATCATCGGAGAATGGTAAGAGGAACAACGCGACGTCGCGTTGGAGTTGTGAGTACTACCGAGTAGACACCCGGTGTCCACTGACGCACATCGCGCAGCGATTGATGCGGTGCATCACCGCGCTGGTGCACAAAGCTCCATGTGTCGATGTGCTCGCCTGTGATAGAGCTGACAGAGACCGTGTGCTCACCCACCTCGAAGGCTTCAACGGTGATGTCGGCAACATCGCGTGATGGATTCGGAACGATGCGGAGCGTAAGCGCTCCCGTACGCGTGACAAGTCGATCGCCACCCTCACGACAGATTGCGAGGGTTAGTGAACCATCCACTGGTCGGACAATCGGCGCAAATGCTGGTGTCTCGATGCGCGCATCGATCATAGCGAGTGGCGTTGTTATGACGGTTCCGAGCGTCATATCACCCACAATCGAAGCAGCAACACTGCTCGTTTCTGTGACATCGATGTTCGGGACTTCGAGTTCAAGGTTCGTAACACCTGCGGTCGACGTATTCGAGCGAATTGTGCCGCCCGTGACGCTGCGCGCCACAAACGTCTCTGTCTGATACTGGAGTCGCAGGATCAATGTGCCATCAGTAAGGTTCTGATCCCCGCTTACACGACGCACAGTAATTGGAAGCGCGTAGTTGCGAGCAGCGGGATCGACGGTGTCGTTCGGGAGTTCGAGAAGCACTTCGATGTTGAGTTGACCAACGCCTGTGATTGGAATGCGACGCGTATCGTTACATGGCGCATCAAACGTGACCAGCAGCGTATCAACATAGATTAGCTGTGCCGCTGGTGTGAACGACACATCGACGTTGAAGAACGTCGTTCGGTCGAGACGGAACGGTGCTTGCTGCGACGGCGTCAGTGCGAACACCGCACCACTGGTTCCTTGAAGTGCGATGCGAGCAATGTTTGCAGACTGACCACCAACGTTTTGGATGGTGACGCGTTGTGAGGCGGTGTTACCAACGCTGATCGTTCCGAAGACGACGCGATCCGGCGCTGCTGCGAGCAACATCCGACGTTCACCCTTCAACTCCGTAATCACCGTCACATCTGCTCCGCCGATGCGGGCAGTCGTCACAACGTTGGCCTGTTTCCGGCCATCGGTTGATGCACGTGGATCGAATCTCACGTAGAGTGTGAATGAAGTTCCTGGCTGCAGTACGTAGTTCACGAGTGCCGTAGCATTCTCGAGTGTAAACAGCGTGGCATCCGGTCCGGTGACAGCAGCGTTGAGCAGCGTTAACGGCACAGCTTGTGTGTTCGTATACACAACGCTATCACGTGCGGTAGCGCACTCTGCCACGACACCCATATCGACAAGTGACGCAACACTGATTGATCGCGAGTAGCCAATTGCTCGCACAAGAACAACCACGGTATCAACACATGGCTCCGAGAGAACCACGAGCACGGTGTCTTCAATTGCGCCTTCGTTGCGCGCCTGCAGCGTAAACGAAACATCAATCGAATCGCCACTTCCGAGTGTGAATGTTGCGGGTGCAACGGTCGTCGACCCAGATGCTGGCGTTGGTGCGATTGTACCGGATGCAGAAATGGCAGATACATTCTTGTAGGAGCGCTGCGCTTGACCTTGTGTTCCAACTTCGATCAGACCAAGATCAATCACGCGAGGTCCGGCAAGGTTCGCCGATGCGCGGTATCCTGCGAGAGGGAGGTTCAGCGTGCTGAGTTGCGTATCGCTTGTACGGATGGTCAGTATCGCCGACTTCGATCCGTCGGGTCCAATCGATCCATCCATGATTACCACATACGTCGCCGATGCCCCAGGAGCAAGCTCGATGTCATTCAATGGCTGGCGTGCAATACGGAAAGACGTTTGGTCAAGTCCGTTTATCGATGCGGGATATAGCAAGGTGATCGGAGCTGATCCCGAATTCTTCACAACGACACTGTCGGTTCCAACAGCACAGCTCGACACGGTATCGTACGAGAGTGATGGTTGCGATAGCGAAATGTTGGCTCCGCGTGCTGAGCCAGCAAGGATCGTCACAATCGACGCAGGACAGCTGCCATTGACGGAGTCAGTCACAATGCGAAGCGTAAACGCATGGTCGCCATCAGCACTTGGCTCATAGGCGTAGGTAACAAGTAGTGATGCACCAGGCACGAGCACTGCCGGTATTGCGGGCACGCTCTTGACGAATCGGAACGGAGCAGGTGGAGTTGGCAAGCTCGCGATGCGCGCTGTGTCGCTACCATCGTTGCGTACTTCGATTGTAAGCTCCGGACGATCACCGACGCGGACTAGTCCGAACTGTCCAGTGCCGATGAGTGTGAGGTTCGACTCACGAACATCACCACGGATCCACACCGTGTCAGGACGACGGCACTCCGCTGTGTAGATCAACACGGGAATTGTAAACACGCCGCGCGCACGACCCTGGAACGTGGCCAAGAAGGCAGAACTTCCAGTGCCGGCTGGTAGGTCACTTGGTGCACCACCACGGATGCTCACAAGCGCCGGAGATGTCGAGATGATTCGATCGATGCGCATAGACGATGCACTCGGATTCGATATCACAACGGAGGCACTCACCTCACGTCCGATACATACGACACCAAGGTCGAAGGTGTCGCGACGAACTCCGCCAACCGAATACACAAAATCGTATGGTCGAACATCAACGCGCAGGTTTACTGCGAACGGACGTGCCGATGTTGCTGCCGTGTCGTTGTGTTGCAGATCCAAGCGTCCATTCACCACGCCCGACTGTCCAGCTACCGGCACAAACGCCACAACGTATGCCGTCGAGTCATATGGCTTGATGGTATCGGGCAGAGCTGGCGATACAAGACGGAAGCCAGGTGCGCTTAACGTTGCTTGCGACACAACGAGTGGTGATTCACCAACGTTCTTCACCCAGATCGAGTCACGGAGCTCTTCTCCAGGACATACATATGCACCCAGGTCGAGCGATGACGTGCCATTGATGATCGGCGGACCGTAGATACGGATGATGTTCCAGGCTGATTGCGAGAAAATCATCTCTGGCTGTGCGCTGTACTCTCCCGCACCAGCAGTTGGCATTGCCATACCGATGGCGACGTAATACAACGTATCACGACCAGGCCATGAGACTTGCTGACGCCAGAAGCCTGACTCGAGAATTCGATACCCACTCACCAGGGGTCCACGCTGCCATGGACCACTCTCTGGCTTGATGAAGATCTGCAGATCATTGCCATTGCCCTGCCCCGTGAGCAGATGCGTGCGCAAGGAGTTTGTTGTGGTGTCCGTCATCGGACCAACCATCACGTTGAGATTGAGTGGAACCGCACCATCATAGCGCGCACGTCCACGACCACCCGACATCATGCGTGCTGCTGGATTCGGATTAGCATCGGATGCACCTGAAATCTGCCACGTAACTGCCTCAGTTGGACGTGGATTGTCCAAGCGTCCGCCAGCAATAACTCCACCGCCAGATCCACCACCGCCAAGTACTGTACGACGCGCTGGCGATGCACCACGCGCGGAGATATTCAGACTGCTCAGAAAGTTCGCGTGAATCGAAAGCGCACCACCACCGCCACCGCCACCACTTGCACGGTTGAAGAGGTCAGGATTGCCACCAGCGCCACCCGAGCCCCCTGCCAGCGGGACAATGACGATGTTGCCATGTGCATTGCCACCATTAGTTGTGCCACCTTCCGAACCCCCAGGCTCACCGTATCCGCCACCGCCACCACGCTTGCCTTCCTGCACACCAGAGCCACCACCATTGCCACCAACTGGTTGGCAGGTGTTGCGGTTATCGCAACCAGTTCCGCTCTGACCGAATGGGTGGCCTGTGCCGCCCCCTGCATTCTCGTAGGCACCTGTAGCTTCACCACCCGTTGCGCCACTGAGCGATTTTGATCCACGTGTGTTTGCGTTATCGCGTGGAATCTCTTCACCACTACCAACGCCGGGCTTTTGACGACGATTGCCAAACGTACTATTCACACCACCAGGTCCACCGCCAGTGAATCCTGCACCACCGTCGGTTCCACCTGTCGTTGCAAGTGAGTTTTCGTACTCACCTGCACCACCACCACCACCGGGTCCGCCATCACTGCCAGAAGCGCTCACGCTGATATCGACAGTACCAATGCCACGAATGGCGTTGGCTGAAAGGAGTGTAGCGGGGAGATATGCTTGATTGCCTGGCGTGGATGGATCAGGATCGCGAAGCGATACGGTATACGTTTCGCCACCTGGGAGAATGAGCGAATCAACAATCATCGCGCCACGACGTGAGCGCTTGCCAAGTGTTCCTTCACCAAGAATTCGTCCGGGATCGGCAGTCACGTTGCCGAGCTTCCACGGTTGCACGATGTAGAACGTATCGATGTTCGATGTCCGACCGTTCACTACCACCTTAATTGGAATACGAAACTCCGAGCGCAGTGCTTGCCAGTCGCTACTATTCGGTTTCACAGTTGGATGCACAAATGCATGGGTCGAGATGAGACGTCCACCCCAGCTAACGACGAGCGGACCAAACGTGACGCGCGCTGAATCAGCGGAACGATCACATACAAGGCGAACATCATCCCCCGCGTTGTTGAGCCATACGCGATCTGCACCGAATGCTCCGCGTGCTGCTGTGGGAGCGATCACCTCGATATAGGTTGAAAACCGTGGTGCTCCAATGTCAGGCAAGATGTATGCGATCTGTGGCTGCGCAACCATCGCGGTAGTACACCACATCCATACGAGAGCAATG
>JAURNF010000227.1 GCA_030830285.1 Candidatus Kapaibacterium sp. | reverse complement strand
CTCGGCTTACGCGCCTGGTATGAAAGTGTTCATGTCTCCCGATGGTGGCACTACGTGGGCTAACTACTCCGGTACACTGCCAAATGTTCCAGCGAACTGCATTGTGTATCAAAAGGGAAGCAACGAGGGCCTCTACATTGGAACCGATGTGGGAGTGTTCTATCGCGACGCTACGATGACGGATTGGGTCCCATACCAAACGGGTCTCCCAGTTGTTTTAGTCACCGAGCTGGAAATCTCGTACTTCAACAACAAGTTGTGGGCCGGAACCTTTGGACGTGGACTTTGGAGTACAGACCTCTACTCCTCAACGGTTGGGGTAGAATCACAGAACATCGATGATGATGTGTATGTGTTCCCAAATCCAAACACAGGATTGTTCACTGTACAAGTGCCTGAGGGCATGCAGTATGACATCGTCGTCTTCAATGTTCTTGGTGAGCAGGTGTATGAAGAGCGAGATGTTGACGCATCGCAACGGACCATTGAACTGTGTGATGTGACATCTGGCATGTATCTCGTTCGTCTCTCCATTGCAAACACGACGATCACGAAGAACGTTGTTGTCAACGAATAATCTCGTTGACAACCGGGGAGCAGGACCTATCTGACCCTATATTCGCTCTCTACATTGTTCCAAACCAATCCTAACTCATGCACATGCGCCATCTTGTCTACATCCTTGCCATCGTTACGTTGAGCGTGACGCTTCCTTCTTGCTCTCCATGGACGGTAAAGACGGACCTTGACCCAGACATCAACTTCGCAGAACTCAAGACGTACACGGTCGCGCGCAATACCCGCATCCCGAACGATGTGCTCGCGCAAGAGGAAATCACGCGCAAGCGTTTGATCATCGCGATCGAGAACGAGCTGCAGGAAAAGGGTTACACTGCCGCATCTGACTCGTCAACAGCGGACTTGACCGTGTTGACGTATGCAGGTGTGAAGGAGCGCGTGAACTACAGCACAATCGGCATGAACTACGGTGGTTACTGGCGCTGGGGTGGACCAGGCATCTATAGCACGCAGGTAGTGGAGAACCGCTACATGGAAGGAACTCTCCACATCGACATCTTCGACAACAAGAAGAAGCTGCTCGCATGGCAGGGTCAGGCAACAGGTGCATTTTCGTTGCAGCAGGCGGATACCCCTGAGGAACGCCAAGCAGTTGCGAATGACATCGTAGACGCAATCCTCAGCCGATTCCCAGCAGCGCAGAAGTAAGCTTAGAAGTAATTCGATTCGTCCCGCCATCGCACGATCTTCCAGACGTCGTTGATGGTGGGACGTTCTATTCTGAGGTTAACCCGTCCTTGTGCGCGAATGACGTCGCTGGGGTTAAACGTGATTGTCAGATTGAATCCGCGTGAGATTGTCTGTGCTAGACTATCACCTTCGGTGATGACGACGTCGTTCCAGACCAAATCAAGTTGCTGTGCGGCGTTGAAGAGTCCGTGCGTAGCAAGCATGTCCTCGTCCCGACCCCATGTGACGTCGATGCCTTTGTCGTAGTTCCGGTATACAAACGAAAACGTACGGTCGAGGAGTCGACCGTACGTTAGAGTGTCCTTGAACACGTAGGCATATCGAAAGTTCTGAAAGAGTCCGGCAACCGCTCGTTGATCACCAAGCACTTCAGCAGCTTGAGAGCCATCGGCAAGAGCTGGTGCAAATGGATTTGTGCATGAGCTTCCTACAAGCCCCATGCCTCCGAACAGAAGCACTGCGGCGCACGCACGTACAACGATGGTCGCTGCGTGGCGCACGTCCTGGCTTACCAGAAGCGCAGACCGAAGAACATCAAGATGCTCGCGAAGAATGCGATACCGCCAGCCCAGCCCATCACGGCAGCTGTGTGTGGACCGCGTGCGCTGGTGCCACCAGCACCGAAGAGCATACCCATTGCACCCGTGAGAATTCCTGCAACTACAGGGTGCCAGTGCATTACGTGCTGGATGCCAACACATGTGGCAATCAGGAGCAGACCCAAAATGATACCAAACAGGCGTGTTGCGCCGTTATCCTCTACGTGGTCGTGTCCATGCTCAGGCGCGTGGTCGTGTGCTGCGTCGTGCGACATTGGGTGTGTCTCCTCAGAAATCGGGATGTCGTTAGGTAAAGTCACAAACAGTGCGAAAGATACGCACTTGCCTAATTACTTAGTTGCGCCTTCAGGATGGACCAGGTGGATTCGAGTGTGTCGGCGGCACGCTTTGCATCGCCCCACCGGGCAATGCTCCACAAACCACTGGCTTCGGGCTGAATGCTCAATACCATGGTACCGGTGAGTACGTTGGGCACTCCAGCCAAATCGAGTTTTGTCGAGAGTCGATACTCGCCAACCCACACCAGCGAGTCGGGAGATGAAAACGCGACAGATCCATTAGTAAACTCGAGTCCGAGGCTTACGTCTGTTGGCAATCGAGCGATGAGTGAGATGAACGCCTGGCGCTCGCGATTGAGCGACCACGATTGGAAGATTGCCTGAAATCGCGCACCGACTTCCGCCGACGGCTCGAAGACATAGGTAGCCCGGCTTCGAGTTGGATCGGCCAAGCAGAGCATGAAGTTCTGTGTGTTCTTCTCGATCACGGCATTGCGGAAGTTCTCAATCACGATCTGCGGACTGGTGGGTGGCTCGTAGGTACCACGATTACCAGTTGGCTCCTCAGGTGTGCGCGTAGCGCAGCTGCTCACGACGAGCACGGCTATCGTTAGCACACGCGAGATCACCATCGACTTCATACGGCCTCTGCGATGAGAATGCAACGAGGAGATGTGGTGGCATCGAATGCATCACCAGCGTAGGTCCCTAGTGAGGCGGTAACACGGAGTCCGGCAGTAACAGCCATATCAAACAGCGCGTCGTGGTCGTAGAGCCACACGCGCTCTTCAAACGTTTGTTCGTCGCAACATGGGTTGTTCACTGTGATGCGCTTGCGCACACATGGTTCGTCGATCCATCGCTCTTGCAGGATCGTCACACCGTCAATCATCGAGAGTGTTTCTGGCTCCAGCGTTGCGCGTACGCGATGTGCATTGAAGAAGTCCATCACGAAGATGCCTCCATCAACCAGCGATGCACGGACGGTGCGAAGTACTTGGAGGTTTTCCTCGTGTGTTTCGAAATAGCCGAAACTGGTAAAGAAGTTCGCGATGGCATGGAAGGGGGCTCCGGGGTACGGACCCCGCATGTCGCCGTGAACGTACGTGACGTTGGGATGGGGGTAGAGCTCCTGTGCTCGTTCAATCAGCATCTTTGAACCATCAAGTCCGGTCACCACATATCCTGCTTCGGCAAGTGCAAGTGCGTGACGTCCGTATCCGCAACAAAGGTCGAGCACACGTCTGCCGCGCTCTACATGTGCATGGCGCGCGACGAGGTCTACGGCTTCACGTGCTTCCTCTTCCGTACGGTGTCGATAGAGACGCATGTACCATGGCGACTCGAACCATGATTCAAACCAGGTTGGGTCACTCATACTGGTACACGCCCTTCAAACGCCCGAGCGAGCGTTGCGTCGTCGGCGAATTCAAGGTCCGACCCCATGGGCACACCTCGTGCGATTCGCGTGAGCTTCACACCGAGCGGTGCCACAAGTTTGGCGATATACTGCGTGGTAACCTCTCCCTCGACGTTCGGGTTGAGCGCGAGGATGACTTCGGTGACTTCCGGTGAGAGACGTGCGATGAGCTCACGGAGGCGGATGTCTTCGGGGCCTATTCCGTCGAGCGGACTCAGCGCACCGTGGAGTACGTGGTACTGTCCGCGGAAATCGCCCGTGCGTTCAATCGCCATCACATCGGATGGTTGCTCCACGACGCAGAATACCGACGGTATACGCTTTGGCGAAGCACAAATCGAGCAGGTTTCGACATCGGTGAACGTATGACACACCGAACACTCCCGCACCTGGGTGCGCATTTCGACCAGCGCCCGAGCGAACAGCTCGACGTTCTCCTGGGGTTGGCGCAGTACGTGGAAGGCAAGACGGCGGGCGGTCTTTTTCCCGATTGTTGGGAGACTTGCAAAGAGCTCCACAACCCGCTCAATCGAATCTGATGGCAACATAATGCACGAAGTTACGGGTATGTGTCGCATTCTGCACTCGGACGACGAAACCTTCGTCTTCCATCTCCGTAACTTGCACGATCATTGATGAAAGGTTACCCATATGGGAATGTTCTCCCGCATCTCAGACATCTTCAAATCGAACGTCAACGACGCACTGGATAAGGCCGAGGATCCAGAGAAAATGCTCAAACAGATGGTCCTCGAAATGGAGGAGTCTGTGAACAAGACGACGCTTGCCGTTGCCAATGCAATCGCGAACGAGAAGAGTCTCGAGCGCAAGATCGCAAAGGAACGCGCCTCGATGACCGAATGGCAGAACAAGGCCATGCAGGCACTGTCAGCCAATCGTGAGGATCTGGCCAAAGCAGCGCTTGAAAAGAAGGCAACAGCAGAGCGCAACGTTGCCGACCTCCAACCGATCTATGAGCAGGCAGCTGCAACGTCGGTGAAGATGCGCGAGCAACTTGAACAGCTCAAGCGCAAGCTCGACGAAGCGCGCTCACGTCAGAGCACACTGATCGCACGCTCACAAGCGGCGAAGGCACAGAAGCAGATTGCGCAATCGTTCTCGGGCGTTGGTAGTGACGCCTTCTCGAAGTTCGACAAGTACGAAGGCAAAATCGAGAAGCTCGAGTCAGAAGCCGTTGCGTTCGAGCAACTTGCAGGTGAGAACACAGACTTAGATCACCAATTCAAGCAGCTGGGCTCCTCAGCGCAAGTCGAGGCGGAACTCCTTGCAATGAAGAAGCAGATGGGTCTGCTCGGAGACGGTGCATCGAATGAAGGGAACGCGCAATGACACCAGAAACTCTTGTTACCGCAACACGTGATCGTGTTGCACAGATTCTCCGCGATCGATTCCCAACCGCCGAGGACTTCGGTGATGGATCGTATGCGCTCTCTCACGGCTCGTCGAGCGTGATTATCGTTGTTCGCCCCTACACAGAAACGGACACGATGGTCGAGGTGATGGCGCAAGTTGTCACAGGTGCCGCGATGTCAGCCGAAGTAATGCACTTCCTGCTGCGCAAGAATGCTGAGCTCCACTTCGGTGCATTCAGCTTGCTCTTCGACGACACGATCATGTATTCGTATTCCGTTGCTGGATCAACACTCGATGCCAACGAACTCGAAGCGGCCGTGACATCGGTAGCAGTGATCGCTGATCACTACGACGATGAAATCGTTGCAATGGCAGGGGGCAAGCGCGCCGCCGATGTCGAGTAAGGTCGCTGTTACGGCGTGAGAACACGCACGTGGATGTTCCGATTCAGGAAGCGTCCCTGCGGTGTTGCATCGCTAAACCGGTCGGCGAGCGTACCCGTCCGGAAGGTCAGGTTCTTTGATGACGCACTCCGCATGAAGGCTTCGGTGCTTGCTGCACGTTGCTGCGAGAGCGCTCGATTACGCTCGTCGCTGCCCAGAATATCTGCGCTGCCTTCGATGATGATCGTTGATCCATCTGGAATCTGCTCGACAAGCTGACGCAGCAGTGACTTGTCGTTGTCTGACAGATCATTGGAGTTGTAATCAAATCGCAGGATGGCCTGGAAACGATCGGTGCGCAACGTAATGCGTCGCTGCGGAAGATCAGCCACGTTGATTGTAGTGTCAACCGTCGTGATCGTGCCACCAGCAGAGGCCACAATCGCAAGCGTCGCTGTGGTTGCGTTGCGAGCAAGCGCTACGTCCACCGAAAGTTCTGACGTGCCATCGACGTTGGGAATCACGGAATCGCGACCATTGATTTGGACTGACATTGTTGCTGGACGCTCTGCAGGGTTGCCACCGGCATACACAGTGCGCACGTCAAGCTTTGATTGGAACACGGCAAACTCTTGCGAGGAAACCCACTGCTGGAGCGGAGCATTCTGCACAACGATGTCAACGCGACGGTTCTCTTCACGTCCGAGCGCAAAGTCGTTGTTCGAGGCAGCGCGCGGCAATACGGATGCCTTCGTCGTAATCACCGATGCAGGTACGCCCATCTCGGTAAGTGTCCGACGAACAGCTTCGGCACGGCGTTGCGCCAGTGCAATGCCCTCGGGCTCGGTCGCACCGCCGCTTGTGGCACCTTCAAGAATCACGCGAGCATTGGGATTGTCAGCCACGATACTTGCAATGCGTGTCATCACCCATGCATGTGCTGCGACAGCATCAGTGCTGATGACGGATCCATCGCGTGAACGACGGTAGGTGAGGGGAATCTCTGACGAGGCGCTGTCGAAGAACACGGCGTTCACGATTGGTGCTGTAGCGCGGAGTTCATTCCCTGTGACAATCTCGCCTCCGATGCGACGCACGGTGAGTGCGATGCGTGGCTGTGCGTAGCGAATTGGCTCTTGCTGACGTTCCACGATGACCGGTGGCGGAGGTGGTGCTTCAACCGGAGGTTGCACGGTTTTGCCCGATGAGAGTCGCAAGCCAATCTCACCCCGAATTCCAAAGGTATTCCACGTAGCATCTGCAACAAGCGATGTGAAGATCATGTCGGCACTGACGCGTGGTACAAGCGCAAGGCGATCGCTGATCTGGATGAATGATTCGATGGAAGCCGAAGCACCCACAATCATTGTTGATGGCGAGAGGAGTTGTCCCGTGCTAAGGATGCGCTCTTGCGTGCGAACGCCATCGACGATAAACACGGCGTTGTCTGGACTGATAACGGTCTCACGTTGCTCGAAGCTCTTCGCAATTGGAAGCCCGACACGTGGTGCTAGTGCAATGCCAAGGCGGCGGTGTTGCATTGTACCGAGAACCGGAATGATCACCGAAGGAGCGAACTCGATGTAGTTGACGCGTGGTGCAAACACAAGGTCAGTCGAGAGCGTTACGTCTTGCCCTGTGCCTGGATCGCGCATCAGATAGGTGTTGGTGCGCGAAAACGATCCGCTGCGATCAACAAGTCCGAGCTCGATGCCAAGTCCAATCTTCTGCGAGAACGGCAGCTCAAGTCCAAGCGATACCACAGGCCCAATGCCGAACCCCGTCGTGAGTTCACCACAGTCGATCAGTGGTGCCGTAGTGCTGACGCTACCCGAATGCGTATTGGCCGACAGTCCGGCATTCACACGCAGGCCAAGCTGCTCGGTATACGTCTGTGCGCTGGAGATTGACGCTGATGCCAGCATCAGGAGGAAGAATGCTCTCATGGCTGCAAAGCTACGCAACCAACCCCCACGAACCGGTGTGTTCGAGGGTTAGAACTCGAGGCGGAGAGACATGCCCATAAGGTGGGTTGGAGTTGGACCCAGCCCCAACGAGAGGTTCTCGGAGACATCGAAATCGTAGAGGTGTGCCCCCACATAGGCGTCGACAGCAGCCAAGCCGTATGCAACCAGAAAGATCACGCCCGAGATGTCGCGTCGATCTCGAAATGCCTCGCGGCGAGCAAACAACTGATTGGTAACACTCGAGGCGTCACCAGCTGCAACCGCAGCATCGTATTGTACCGAGGTTGCCTGGAAATCAGCGTTGTTGCGGAAGAACTGCCACGCTGCAACGGCACATGTGCCCGTGAAGAGTGGAATCTTCCAATAGTTCGCCGTGTAGTACTGTCCGAGCCCGGGCAGGCAGAGTGAATAGACAACTGCCGTCGTGGGCGACTTGGTCAATGCCTGCGCGCTATCCGTCTGCGACCATGCTGTTGAGCAGAGGACGAAGCACGCGAGTACTGTGATTACGGTAGGCATGCAATGACCTCGATCTCAACACGCGCATCCTTTGGCAAGCGCGACACCTCAACCGCACTTCGTGCTGGACGGTGATCGCCCATCTCTGACGCATACACGCCGTTCATCGCCGCGAAGTCATTCATGTCCTTGAGGAACACCGTCGTCTTCACAACATGATTCAGCGTAGCACCACGAGATGCGAGAATCGTCTTGATGTTGGCAAACACCTGACGTGTCTGCTCCTCAATTGTGCCCTCGAGCATCGTGCCATCGGCACGCAGCGGGATTTGACCGCTCATGAATACCATGTTGCCAACACATTGGACACCATGTGAGTAGGGTCCGATCGGTGCGGCGGCATCAGGCGACGAAAATGGCGTAATCATGGCATTCCTTTGGGTTGCGCAAGACGAAACAAGCACAAGCAGACAGATTCCGATAAGCGTCTTCATTGTGTTGTATCACGCTTGATGATGAAAACTTCTTCGCCCTCACGGACGTATCCATATCGCTCACGGGCGAGTCGTTCGATTTCAGTTGTGTCGGTTTCGAGGTGCCGAATCGCAGCACGAAGCGAATCTTCCACACGGCGCATCTCGTCGACGTCACCTTGGAGCGCGGATGCCTCGCGAGCCAATCCGAGTCGGGTCACGATTCCGTAGGGTGAGAACAGAATAAATGCAATCACAGCAAGCGTCATCCCCCCAACAATGAGGAGTCGCTTGCGCGTCATGATGCGCTTCTGTGCTTGAACGGCGGGCTTTTGAGCCATAGGATCAGTTATCGAACAATCGTTGCGCGGAGGACCGTGCCGGCGTCGTTGATGATGGTAATGCCAACCAGCCCGCGCATTGCGTTTGCCATACGAATGGTCTCAGTTGTACGCGTAGCATCAAGGCGACCGTCGTAGAGCGAGCGTCCGTGCAGATCAGTCACAATAATGCGTGCAGGTTCGGCTACAGAACGCTGAAGGACAAGGTCATTGCCGTTGTCGTAGACATTGATCGATGAGCTTGCTTGAACACCCTCTTCATTGACCGATGTGAAGTCGTTGAGATCGAATGCATACACACCGGCAGAGTCAACGAAGCCCTCTGTGAGTTGATGCGACAACACCATCCATCCTGCATCAATAGCGAGGATTGAGTTCGTCACCGTCGCTACTGTGCCTGGCAATGGATAGGCAACTTCCTTCCACGCGGTGTCGCCGTCCAGACGATAGGCCTGGGAGGACGTAGCAGTGCGTGTGACCGCGAGGAGGCGCCCCTGATACGAATCAAGGTCGAGTGATACAGGAGCCGGTGTGTCCATGTTCCACATCCCAACATCGACAACACGCTTGGCATCAAGATCAATCCGCTTGACACCACGCACGCTTGTGGCATACACCACGTCGTTGCGCACGTGCAATACACCGAGTCCGTCTTGCGTGATTGTTGACCAATTCACTGGACCAGTTGTCGATGTAAAGTGGATGCCGGTAGTTGAACTCACGACAAGTACCTCACCAACGGCAACCATGTCGATGGCGCGCGCCGTTCCCGGCAACCGCAGTGAATCCAGCGTTTCGCTGCCCTTATAGATTACCGGTGAGTCTGTGGCTAGATACCACACATCGCCAATCGATGCCAATCGCACCGGGCGTGCCGAACCACTAATCGAGCGGAACTCTGTCCAAGGCGCACCGCCTGTGGTGTAGAAGCCAGTCGCGGTGGATGATGCCGCATCGTAGCACACTGCGACGCTCACACCTTGTGTGAATTCACCCATGGTGCATACCGTGCCGCGCAGACCGGTTGTTTCAGCCCATGTCGCTCCATGATCGTACGATTGCAAGGCGACAGAGTCGTAGTAGTAGAGTGTGTTGTAGACAACCGACATTTTGCCGTTGGGTCCAGGTGACTGTGTCGATTGACGAATCCACGGACGCTGCGCCGACGCAACAGCGACTGCGAAAACAAAACAGAGAAGAATGTGACGCATAGAATCCTCAATCGAAAAACAACGGTGCAATCTACTCAGGCCAGTCGTGTTTTGGGTACCGCCCCTTCATTTCCCGTCGCACCTGAGCGTAGGATCCACTCCAAAATCCCGCGAGATCTTGTGTGACCTGGATGGGACGGTTGGCAGGGGAGAGTAGCTCAATGGTCAGGGGAATACGTCCAAGAGCAACGACGGGAGTTTTTGTGACACCGAACAGGAATTGGAGTCGAACACTAGCGCGCGGACGCTCTGGATCGGCGTAGGAGATTGGAACTTCGCGCCCCTTGGGTGGACGGTAAAACTCGGGTGCTGCGCGGTCCATGGCCGAACGCTGGCTAAAGCTGATCATGGCGTTGAGAATCGAAGCAAGGTCGAGCTGTCGGAGTTCGTTCAACGTTCGCATCCCACGAAGGTGAGGCGCTAGCCACTGCTCGGCTGTGGCAGACAATCCTGATCGGGAGTAATCGGGTAGCTCACACAGTTCGTGGTGGTTGCAGAACGCAACACGCTCACAGATACGGGTTGCTGCATCCGACCATGGTAGGTCGTTGAGCTCGCGTGCCGCAAGCTCACGCGCAAAGGCCAACGCAAGTTCGCCCTGATCAACGTCTGCATGGTCACGGACGTCAATACGGATGGCACCAAGCATGCGCTCCGTGCGTGCAACAATGCGTCCGTCACGGTCGCTCCATCCAACGGTCGCACGTGCGATAATCGCGTCACGGAAAATGTCGAGTATCTGCTCCGTGGTAAGGGGCTCTGCAATCACGATACGTGGATCGTGCTGCGAACCATCGAGTTCGCCAATGGCGAGCCATTCCGATGCCGCGAGTGTATCGCTGGTGTTAATGCGCTCAGTGCGTCCGTTGCGCATTACGAAACGTCCCTCGGACTTTCGTCGCGCGATGCGATCGGGGTAGGCGAGTGCGAGCAGCACGCCGATGTCTGCATCATTCGATTGGACCTTCGGCATATCTGATGGCGAAGGCGCTCGGAACTGACGTCTGCGGGTACGAGCATGCGCAACGCGAGAGCGATCTGCACGGTCGTCGGCATGACCGTGTAGCACGTCGATGCGTCGCGCCAATCGTGCGTCGTCGGTTGCTCGTAAGAGATCACGTTCACCAATAAGCGTTGCGACGTCGTATGCAAGGTCTGTGTTGATGCCACGCTGCGTTGCAGACACAATCATGTGTGCCACGCGTGGATGCACGCCATAGCGCAGAAGCTCACGTCCGTGCGCTGTGATCGCCCTTTCGTCATCGAGTGCACCGAGCTGGCGAAGCAGTTCATCACCATGTGCGACGTGCGCCGCTGGTGGTGCGTCGATCCACGGGATATCAGTGAGTGCTATGCCATACGCTGCAACGTCGAGGAGCAGCGATGTGCAATCGGCGACGAGGATTTCAGGTGTTCGCTGCTGCGGCAAGTGCTGATGCTCGAGCTCTGTCCAAAGTCGCACACATCTGCCAGGTCCAGTGCGGCCTGCTCGCCCCCTACGTTGCTCAGCGGCATCGCGCGATACGGGAACCGTTGTGAGGTGGGACATTCCAGAGCGCGGATCAAAGCGTGGCTCGCGAGATTGTCCACCATCGATCACCGTTGTGACACCGTCGATGGTGAGCGATGTTTCAGCAATTGCTGTTGCGAGAATCACACGCCGCTCGGCACTCGCTGAACGGAGGATCGCGTCTTGATCTGCGAGTGCAAGATCGCCATGCAACACATGGAGTGTTGCGCGATCACCAACAGCGTTGGTTCGCTCGATGATCTCGGATGTGCGACGCAGCTCTGCCTGACCCGGAAGGAAGCAGAGAATGTCGCCGGTATCACTGCGCACGGCATCGCCAACTGCAGATGCCATGCGCGCTGGAAGAGGCTCATCATTGTGCGATCGTTGCCACGAGATCTCGACGGGGTAGCTCCGACCCATGCTTTCAACGACGACGGCATCATCGAGTACGCGTTTGACGGACTCGATGTTGAGTGTTGCCGACATCACGATGATGCGGAGATCCGGACGGAGCAGTTGTTGTGTGAGTCGTGTGAGGGCTAGGCCCACATCGGCATTGAGTGATCGCTCGTGAAACTCATCGAAGATCACAACGCCAATGTCGTTGAGCATCGGATCGTGCGTGAGCTGACGTGTGAGGATGCCCTCGGTGATCACCTCGACGCGCGTGTGAGGTCCGACGCATGTTTCCATACGCATACGATAGCCAATCGTTGTGCCCACCTTCTCGTTGCGCAACACCGACATGCGGCGTGCAGCAGCAGTGGCAGCAACGCGTCGTGGCTCGAGCATAAGAACCTTCTTCGTTCCAAGCCATGGTTCGTCGAGCAGCGCTGTTGGCACCATCGTGGTTTTTCCCGCACCGGGAGGCGCCACCAGAATACACGAACGTCCATGCTGCAGTGCAGCACGGACGTCGCCCAGAACTTCTTCGATTGGGAGCGCCATATGCAAAAGTACGTGTAAGGTGTGTTGTCACGTTTGGTGGTGCATCACACTCAAAGCACACAGATGCTGTACATTTCGAATGCAAAACAATGTATGTTTGTATGTCCTCAGAACAACGAACCGCTATGCCCGTAGGCGGGCTTAACACCCTCGATAGCTTGTTGCTGTCGGGGGTAATGTTTTTATGCGTGGCCCTGCAATAATGACTGGGGTTATCCTGATCGACGGCGGGTACGTTCGTGCCAGCTGGAAAGAGCGAAACGCACCTACGTCGACAAATTGCAACGGAGTCGTAACAAAACGAAGACGTCGCACCCGCAACGGCGGATGCGACGTCAAATGGTTGTTGCTTTGTCCTGATTTCGCGGGATGCCGCGTGTGTGGGCGAGACGGCGTGGTGTGTGGGCGAGACGGCGTCTCACTCCTTACTACGCGTACTCTTCAATCGATGGGCATGTGCAGATCAGCACGCGGTCGCCGTGTGCATTATCAACACGACCAATCGATGGCCAGAACTTGCGGTCGCGCACCCATGGGAGTGGGAAGGCGGCTTGCTGACGTGAGTACGGGTGCTCCCATGTGTCGGCTGTTGCCACGAACATGGTGTGCGGTGCATTCTTGAGTGGATTATCCTTTGCGTCGATTGCACCTGTGCACACTGTTTCGATCTCCTTGCGGATTTCGAGGAGCGTGTCGACGAAGCGATCAAGTTCAGCCTTGCTTTCACTTTCTGTTGGTTCGATCATGATCGTGCCAGCAACAGGGAAGCTCAGCGTCGGTGCGTGGAATCCGAAGTCCATCATGCGCTTTGCAACGTCTTCGGCTTCGATGCCGCCACGCTGCTTGAACTCACGCAAGTCCACGATCATCTCGTGTGCACAACGTCCGTTCGTACCAGAATAGAGCACGGAGTATGCGCCTTCGAGGCGACTCTTGATATAGTTCGCGTTGAGGATGGCATACTTCGTTGCCATTGTCAAGCCATCGCCACCCATCATGCGGATGTATGCCCACGAGATGAGGAGGATCGATGCCGACCCCCATGGTGCAGCGCTGACTGGTCCGACGTTGGTGTTGTCCATTGGGTTGACAACAGGGTGCGACGGAAGGAATGGTGCGAGTTCTGATGTGCAGCAGATCGGACCCATTCCCGGGCCACCGCCACCGTGCGGAATGCAGAACGTCTTATGAAGATTCAAGTGGCACACATCAGCGCCAATTGCGCGTGGTGATGTAAGACCCACTTGTGCATTCATGTTTGCGCCATCCATGTAGACGCGTCCACCATGCTTGTGCACGATCTCGCAAATGTCCTTGATCGCTTCTTCAAACACACCGTGTGTCGATGGATAGGTTACCATCAGCGCCGAAAGGTTAGCTGAGTGTGCTTCTGCTTGTGCCGTGAGATCTGCCACATCGACGTGTCCGTGCGCATCGCTCTTGACAACCACGACCTTCATGCCAGCCATAACGGCTGACGCAGGGTTTGTGCCGTGCGCTGATGATGGAATCAGCACAACATTGCGATGATGATCACCACGTGAGTGGTGGAAGCCACGAATTGCAAGAAGTCCTGCGTACTCGCCCTGTGCACCGGCATTTGGCTGAAGCGAGCAGGCATCAAAACCTGTGATCTCGTTCAACCATGTTGAGAGCTCGCTGAACACGCGCTGGTAGCCCTGTGTTTGCGACAGTGGAGCAAATGGGTGAATGCGATTGAATGATGGCCATGTGATAGGGATCATCTCGGCTGTCGCGTTGAGCTTCATCGTGCATGAGCCGAGTGCGATCATCGAGTGTGCAAGTGAAAGGTCCTTGTTCTCGAGGCGCTTCAGGTAGCGAAGCATCTCGTGTTCGGTGTGATAGCTGTTGAACACTGGATGCAACATGAAGTCGGATGTGCGTGCGAGCGATGCAGGGATGCCACTCGATGCACTCGAGAGCAGCGATGCTGCCGATGGTGCTGCCTTACCAGCAGCGTCGGCGAAGATTGCCAGAATCACCTGTACGTCGTCAACGGTCGTTGTCTCGTCAAGCGAGATGCCAACGCATGCGCATTCTGGTACGTAGCGGAAGTTGATGTTCTGTGCTTCGGCGCGCTGACGGATCGCTGTGTGGTCGGCATTGATACAGAGTGTGTCGAACCACGCCGACGTACACATTGTGTAGCCAAGCGAGTTCAGACCAGCTGCCAGTGCGCTTGTAAGGGAGTGCACGCGATGAGCGATACCACGCAGTCCGTTAGGTCCGTGATACACGCCATACATTGCTGACACGTTCGCAAGCAGCGCCTGCGCAGTACAGATGTTCGACGTTGCCTTGTCACGACGGATGTGTTGCTCACGTGTTTGCAGTGCCATACGCAGTGCAAGGTTGCCTTGTGCATCGATGCTTACGCCGATGATGCGGCCTGGCATCATACGCTTGTACGCTTCGCGCGTAGCCATGAACGCAGCGTGAGGTCCGCCATAGCCAAGTGGCACACCAAAACGCTGTGCACAACCAACCGCAACGTCTGCACCGAACTCACCTGGTGGTGTGAGCATCGTAAGTGCAAGCAAGTCAGTGCCAACGGTCACGAGTGCGCCAGCAGCATGTGCGCGCTCGCAGAATTCTGTGTAGTCCGATACCGTACCGTCGCCGGCAGGGTACTGGATGTACGCACCAAAGATGGAGCCGTCGAATTCAACGGTCTTCCAATCGCCCACGACGATCTTCACATCGAGTGGAAGTGCACGCGTGCGGATTACTTCGAGTGTCTGCGGGAACACGTTCGCATCAACAAACAGCGTCTCTGCATTCTTTACCTGCGCGCCACGAGCAGCGTGCATCAAGTGCATAGCTTCTGCAGCAGCGGTGCCCTCATCGAGCAGCGACGCGCCGGCGATGTCCATCTTCGTCAGGTCAGTGACCATCGTCTGGAAGTTGAGCAAGCTCTCAAGGCGACCCTGCGCAATCTCTGCTTGGTACGGGGTGTACTGTGTGTACCAACCCGGATTCTCGATCAGATTCCGCAGAATCACCAGCGGCGTATGCGTGTCGTAGTATCCCATGCCGATGTACGACTTTGCAATCGTATTCATCGAGCCGATCTGCGATAGCTCGGCGAGCATTTCAGATTCCGTGAGCGCCGATGGAAGATCGAGCGGACGGGACAGTCGGATCTGTGACGGTACCGTTTGGTCGATCAACTGATCAAGGCTCGAGGCATTGACCGTTTCCAACATTGCTGAGATGTCGGCTGCAGACTTACCGTGGTGGCGGTGCTCAAACACGTCGCGATGCATAGGGGAGGAGATTGAGGTGAACGAGAATTGACATTCAGACCAGCAAAAATAGCAGGTGGCAGCGAGTCATTTCGCTGCAAACGACGTCGGACTCGAATGTGGAAAAGAAAAAGGAGTCCGGATGGTTCCCGAACTCCTCTTGAATGCGATACTGGAGTGATCTGAATGCTGCGGCTCGACCTCAGTCGTGCGTCACGTCGCGGTACTTGCAGCAGCTTGGCAGCTTGTCGTACGCTGTTTGCTCGGCTGTTGCACCTTCGACGTCGTAGCCGGCCTTGAGGATGGCCTTCTTGATATCCTCTGGCTTTGCCTTGGCGTCGTCGTACGTCGCCTTGAATTCCTTCGTGTTCTTGTCCCATGAAGCGTCAGAAACGCCTTCAACGGAGGTAGCTGCCTTGACGATGCGCTTCTTGCAGGAACCGCAGTTGCCGGCAACCTTGAGCGTAAGTGATTGATCAGCCGCAAACATGATCGTTGGGGCTAGCATGAGCACGAGGAGGGTCGGGAGAAGCTTCTTCATGGCGGGTTCCTTAAATGGGGTATGAATGCGCGGGCAGAGACGTTGACGCGACGAATTTAGCGTAGTTCTGCCGCATGTGGCGAATGGCGCTGGATTCCCGAACTTTGTAGCCTATGATGACACGTCGTATTGCACTCGGAGCCATGGTGCTCATTGTCGCCATCGGTGCGTTCCTGCTCCTGCGGAAGCCGTCCGATGCGCCTGTTCAACCGAGCGGTCCGGGTGGACGTCAAGCGCCGCCCCCTGCCGTTGAAGCAATGCGTGTGGTCGCTGAGCCGTTCCGTGAATCCGTAACGGTGTCGGGCACGGTCCAAGCAGACCAATCCGTCGAGCTACGCTCGGAAGTTGGCGGACGTGTGTCGGAGATCCGATTTGTGGAGGGGGCGAGCGTCCGCGCCGGACAGTTGCTCGTGAAACTTGCCGATGATGATCTCCGCGCTCGGAAGAAAAAGCTCGAACAACAGCTCGCCCTCGAATCCAACCGCAAGCAACGTCTCGAACGTCTGCGCGCTGTCGATGGTGCCTCACTCGATGACTACGAGGGGGCTGTAGCACAAGTGGCGATGCGCACAGCCGAGATTGACGAGATAAACGCAGCAATCGCAAAGACAGAGATTCGTGCGCCGTTTTCGGGTGTGGTCGGACTCCGTCAGGTTTCGCTTGGCGCTGTGATCGCGCCGTCAACATTGCTTGCAACACTGACGAACGTCAATGACTTGAACATCGACTGTTCCGTGCCAGAGCGCTACACCGCGTCGCTCGGAATTGGATCGGTGTTGAAGTTCCGCGTGCATGGTACCGACTCAGTTCTACGCACGGCACGCATTCGTGCCTTCGAGCCGATGGTCGATTCACGAACACGTACGCAACGCTTGCGCGCACGCATCGACGATACGCGGACGCTCAATGCTGGTGCATTCGCAGATGTTATGGTCGCCCTTGACGAACAGCCCGAAGCTATCCTGCTGCCAAGTCAGGCCGTTGTGCAAGATCAGTCAGGTGCAACAGTGTATCGGGTTGAGCGTGGTATCGCGCGCATGATTCCGGTGACACTTGGTGGTCGAACAGCAACGCATGTGCATGTGCTCTCTGGCATTATGCCGGGTGACACTGTTGTTGTGAGCGGCATCTTGTTCGTTAAGAACGGACAGCCAGTGAAGGCGATGCTACGATGAACATCAGTATCCTCTCGATCCGACGTCCGGTGACGGCCGTGGTGTTCAGTTTGATCATCGTTCTGATGGGCGTCGTTGGTGCGTCGTTCCTGGGCGTGCGACAATTCCCAGACGTTGATCCGCCAAACATCACCGTCACAACAACCTACACCGGCGCCAATGCCGATGTTGTCGAGTCGCAAATCACAGAGCCCCTTGAAGAGTCGATCAATGGCATCAATGGCATTCGCTCGCTCACGTCGACGAGTGCCGACGGACGATCCACGATCACCGTGGAGTTTGAACTCGGACGTGATCTTGAACAAGCTGCCAACGACGTGCGCGATCGTGTCGAACGTGCGAAGCGCTCAATCCCAGCGGATGTAGATCCACCCGTCGTCGCGAAGGCCGATGCCAACAGCCAGGCGATCGTGGTGATGACGGTGCAGAGCTCGGGTCGATCACTGACCGAACTGACTGACTACGCGACGAACGTCCTGAAAGAACGTCTGCAGACGATTGCTGGCGTAGGCTCGATTACGATCTGGGGTGAGCGTCGCTATGCGATGCGTATCGCCATGGATCCTAGCAAACTCATAGCGTATGGTCTGACAACGAACGATGTGCGCGCTGCATTGCAACGAGAGAACGTCGAGCTTCCTGCCGGACGCTTGGAAGGAAACGAAACAGAGTTGTCGCTGCGTACCGTCGGACGCCTATCGACGCCGGAGCAGTTTGCCGATGTGATCCTCCGTGCCGAGAACAATGCGATTGTGCGCATTGGCGACATCGCACGTGTCTACCAAGGCGCAGAAAACGAGCGCACGATTCTCAAGCGCGACGGCGTGCCGATGATCGGCATGGCAATCGCACCGCAACCAGGTGCGAATCAGATCGATATCGCAGATGAGTTCTATCGTCGCTACGCTGATCTCCAAGCGCAAGCACCAAAAGATCTCCGACTCAATGTTGCGATTGATTCGACGACGTTCATTCGCAAGGCAATTGCGGAAGTGCGCGAGACGCTGCTGATCGCCTTCGGACTCGTTGTGCTGATCATCTTCATGTTCCTGCGCTCATGGCGCGCAACGATCATTCCCGTTGTTGCAATTCCTGTATCGCTCGTATCGGCATTCTTCTTCCTGTGGCTCTTTGGCTTCTCCATTAACCTTCTCACACTCTTGGGCGTTGTGCTCGCAACTGGCTTAGTGGTTGACGATGCGATTGTGATGATGGAAAACATCTTCAAGCGCATTGAACATGGTGAGGATCCTCGCGAAGCAGGGGAGAAGGGATCGTCGGAAATCACCTTCGCCATCATCTCGACCACGATTACGCTTGCTGTAGTGTTCTTGCCGGTGATCTTTCTGCAGGGCATTACGGGTAGGTTGTTCCGTGAGTTCGGACTCGTTGTTGCGTCATCAGTACTTGTATCGGCCTTCGTGTCGCTCACACTCACACCAATGATGAGCACTCGTCTGCTGCGCCGCGAAGAAGAAAACGTGCTTGTCCGCATCACCGAGCCGTTCTTCCAATGGCTTACATCTGCCTATGCAACCTCTGTGCGCGTGGTCGTGGACAGACCAGTGATTGCGCTCGTTGGTATTGCAGCAGCCGTAGCAGCGCTCATCGGGATTGGATCGACACTGAAGAGCGAGCTTGCGCCGCTTGAAGACCGCAGCGTGATCACGATGAATCTTACTGCTCCGGAGGGTACGACCTTCGATCGCATGAACGTGATCATGGACTCCACGCAACAGCGCATTGCACGCGTTGTGCCGGAGAAGAAGCTCGTGCTCACCGTAACGTCGCCATCGTTCTTCTCGGGTGGAAGTAACTCGGGCTTTTCACGCATTATCCTGCTCGAACCAGAAGAACGCAAACGCTCGCAGATGGAGATTGCAACGCTGCTTACATCAACGATGCGGAAGAGCACCGACGCTCGTGCGGTAGTGATTCAAGAACAAACGATCACAACGGGTGGTGGACGTGCTGGCTTGCCGGTGCAGGTAGTATTGCAGGCACCGACGCTGGAGGATTTGCGGAGCGCGCTACCAACCATTATGGATGCTGCGCAAAAGGATCCGACGTTTAGCGTTGTTGACGTCAATCTCAAATTCACAAAGCCAGAAGTTGCGCTCGAAGTTGATCGTCTGCGCTCGCGCGAGCTGGGTGTGTCAGTATCGGATATCGCAACGGCGATTCAAGCGGGCTATGCTGGACAGCGATTTGGGTATTTCGTTCGTGAAGGAAAGCAGTATCAAGTTATCGGTGAGATTGAACGTCGCGAACGTAGCACACCGAACGACCTGCGTATGATCTCTGTACGTACATCAAGCGGTGAGCTTGTGCCGTTGGCCGACCTCTTAATGCTGCGCGAGCAGAGTGTTCCTCCTCAGCTCTATCGCTACAACCGTGCCGTAAGTGCGACGATTAGTGCGGGCTTGGCTCCTGGGAAGACGATTGCCGATGGTATCACGGCGATGGAGTCGATTACCTCGCAGCAGCTTGATGAGCGTTACTCGACAGCACTTACGGGTCCGTCGCGCGACTTCCGTGAGAGTTCTTCGAGCTTGCTCTTTGCGTTCATCCTCGCATTGATGCTGGTGTATCTGATCCTTGCAGCACAGTTCGAGAGTTGGATCGATCCGCTCACGATCATGTTAACCGTGCCACTCGCACTCGCCGGTGCCGTGCTGTCATTGTGGGTGAGTGGTGACACGCTCAACATCTTTTCGCAAATCGGTTCGATCGTGCTCATTGGTTTGGTCACGAAGAACGGCATCCTTATCGTCGAAGT
>JAURNF010000226.1 GCA_030830285.1 Candidatus Kapaibacterium sp. | reverse complement strand
TTCATCCTGCATATCGATGAATGGCTTATTGCAAACACGGCTGCCTATGGCGTGTGGACGTATGCCCTGCTCGCATTGATTGTCTTCGCTGAGACGGGTCTGGTGGTAACACCATTCCTGCCTGGCGACTCGCTCCTGTTCGCTGCAGGTGCCATTTGCGCGCTTGGCACGATGAATGTGTGGGTGATGATTGCACTGTTGATCGTTGCAGCCATCCTTGGTGATGGCGTGAACTATGCAATTGGCAATCGCCTCGGACCCAAAATCTTTTCGAGTACGACATCGAAGCTGCTCAACAGGGAACATCTTAACCGCACGCATGCGTTCTATGAGCGTCACGGTGGCAAGACGATCATCCTGGCGCGCTTCATGCCAATCATTCGTACGTTTGCTCCCTTCGTTGCCGGTATTGGTTCGATGCGGTACCGACAGTTTGCGGTGTACAATGTGGTGGGCGCAATCGTCTGGGTGGCATCGTTCTCGCTGCTCGGCTACTACTTTGGAAATCTCGATGTTGTTCGCAAGAACTTTACACTCGTCATCGGTGCAATCATCGTGCTGAGTGTGCTTCCAGCAGTGTGGGAGTTTTTGCGCGCACGGAAGTCGATGTAAGAATGTTGATCGCTGCTTGGATGGCGAAATTGGCAGACGCACGAGACTTAAAATCTCGTGTCCCGTAAGGGGCGTGCGGGTTCAAGCCCCGCTCCAAGCACTTGTTTCGTATGAGGATGCAGAATGACGAACACACCTAGGAATCTTCTCCGTCTCTCACTCATTGTAAGTGTGATGTGGTGCGTATCAACGCCACTTCACGCACAGAAAATGTTTACGCGCATCCTGCCGGAACAAAGCAACGTGACCTTCCGGCACGTGTTCGAGAAGATCAACATCTCAAAGGACTCGCTCACACGCATCAACTCGATGGTACCGGGTTGCGGCGTTGGTGTTGGTGATATCACTGGTGATGGAAAGCCCGATATCATTGTGTCGAGCTTCAGCGGTACAGGCTTTTATCGCAACGAAGGCAATTTTGTCTTCACCGACATTACGTCGAAGATTGGATACCCAGAAGATTCACTGCAGTTCACGACAGGTGTGAACCTTGTTGACATTGATGCCGATGGCGATCTGGATGTGTTCCTTGCGCGCTGGCAAAACACATGTCGCTTCCTCATCAATAACGGCGATGGAACATTTGTTGAACGCGCACACGAGTACGGACTCGACTTCAAGGACGAGACAGTGCATAGCGTGTTCTTCGACTACGATCGCGATGGTCTGATCGACTGTTACTTGGTGACGTACTCAAATCACTATCAGATGTCGCAGGTGAATCGACGTCGCGATAGCATCGTAGGCGTAGAAGCAGAACGCAAGCAGCGCGAACGATTGTCGATCCCATCGTTCAAGGCTGAGACAGGCAACGAGCGAAACGATAAGATGCAGAACCTGCGCGATATCAGCGCAACAGAGATGCGCCACAACGGCATGCCTGATAAACTGTTTCGCAATCTTGGTAATGGTATGTTCCGTGACGTGTCGTACACTGCATGGATTGATGATGATGGCATGGGTCTAAGTGCAACTGTTGCAGATATTAATCTCGATGGTTGGCCGGATATCTATGTAGCGAACGACTTCAACTCGACCGACCTTGTGTATTTGAATAACGGCGATGGCACATTCGCCGAGAGTATGATGCGCATGACACGTCGCGCATCAGTGTTCAGTATGGGAAGTGATATCGCCGATCTCAACGGTGATGGTCTGCCTGATATCGTTACCACAGACATGTTGCCGGAGAATCACTTCCGTCGCATTCTCAACGCAAGCAACAGCGGCGATATGTCGATCTTCAACCCTACGTACGACTCCAATCAAGTGTCGCGCAACATGGTGCAGCTCAATCGTGGCTATAACCAGTACTCCGACATTGGCTACATGACCAACATGGCAGCGACTGACTGGAGTTGGGCGTGCTTGATCCAAGACTTCGATCTTGATGGTGTGCCGGAAGTGTTCATTGGCAATGGATACACAGCCGACATCTCGAATCAGGATTACGTGTACAACATCAACAACCAGAAGCGACTGAATCCACCGTCAATTGATTACCTGCGTGAACCCAATTACATGTTCAAGCAGCGCAGTCCACTCGACTACTACAACGTCGGTTACGACTGGGGTGTGTCGGATACCAGCACAACGTTTGGTGCGGCATGGGGCGATCTCGATGGTGATGGCGACCTTGAACTCATCGTGCCCAACATGGACTCTGTGGTGTTCATCTACAAGAACAACGCACTCGAACAGCAACGCGGGGGCGTCATCTGTTTCAACTTTGAAGGGGCGGGCGGCAACAAGGGCGGACTCGGCGCAAAGGTGCGCGTTGTTGCTGGTGGCAAGTCGATCTATCGCGAGCATTGGCTCGTGCGTGGATATCAATCGTGCATGGACACCAAGATGTCTGTTGGTGTTGGAAGTGTATCAGTGATCGACAGCGTAGTTGTGCAATGGCCTGATGGTCCGTCGCAAGTGCTTACGAATCTTCCCGTGAATTCAACACATACGCTCTCCTACGCAAACGCATCACCGACAACAACAACGTTGTTCCGCGGACCGGAGCCCGAGAAGGCACTGTTCACCGATGCAACAGCAACATCAGGTATCGCATTCTGGCACGACGAAAACTATTTCGATGATTTCAAGCGCTATCGCTTGATGCCAACACGCATCTCATGGGGCGGTCCAGCTGTCGCCGTTGGTGATGTGAATAACGACGGACTCGATGATGTGATCTTTGGTGCGCGCAAAGGAAAGAACCCAGTTACGTACCTGCAGAAAACTCCCGGCTCGTTTGCGCAAACAAACGTCGGACTCGACGGCGTTGATACAACGTATGAATCGCAAGCCATGTTGCTCATCGACATTGATGGCGATAAGGATCGCGATCTCGTTATTGCAGGGGGCGGCCCAGAATTCAGCGATGATGCTGTTGAGCGTGGACTCCGCATCTATCTCAACAACGGCAAGGGTCAACTCACACGCGCGCTCACAGGTGTCCCTGCAATCAGTACGAATGCCACAACACTCAACGCCTGTGATTACGACAACGATGGCGACATCGATCTCTTCATCGGTGGTGGTGTAGAGACAGACAAGTATCCCGTGCCCGCGACGAGTTACCTGCTCGAGAACAATGGCAAAGGCATCTTCACAGACGTGACGATGCAGCGCATCCCAACCGTGCGCAACATGGGCATCATCCGTACAGCATTGTGGTCGGATGTCGATAATGATGGACGTTTCGACCTCATGCTCGCCGGTGAGTGGATGCCGCTCACTGTGATGCATAATGACGGCACTGGATTTTCGGATTGGACTTCGAAGGCCGGACTCGGCGCGACCACAGGGTGGTGGTACAGTCTGATGGGTGCCGACATCGATAACGATGGCGATATGGATTATGTCGCAGGTAACATCGGACTCAACACGCGGTACCGTCCGACCAAGGAGCATCCAATTGAAATGTTTGCTGCCGACTTCGACGACAACGGAAGTGTGGACCCATTGATTACTTGGTGGTACAACGGACGTCGTCACATCATTCGTGATCGCGGTAAAGTGTTCGCCCAGATGCCAACCCTCAATCGTCGATTCAATGACTTCGTCGACTTCGCTATTTCGCCAGTTGACGTCATCATCGGTGATACAGCGCTCATGAACTCAGCGTACTACAAAGCAGTCCGCATGATGGAATCGGTGGTGCTCATCAATAACGGCAACGGCACGTTTGCAATCCGAGAGCTGCCGGCCGAGGCGCAGATCTCGCCCGTCTTGGGCATCGAGGCCATGGATCTCAACAACGACGCATACGTCGATCTTGTCCTCACCGGTAACATGTATGGGGCTGAGGACGATGTTGTGCGGTATGATGCTGGCAAGGGGCTCGTACTCATGAGCCAGGCAGGGAAGGCATTTACCCCCCTCACCATCCCAGAATCTGGGTTCGTCGTCCAATTTGATGCCAGAGGGCTTGTATCCGTCCGCAACCCAAAATCGGTCCAGACGCCCGTTGTGCTGATTGCCGGCGTGAACCAACGCAATGCCATGACGTACCTCCCAACGCAGCCCACAATGAAGATCTATCCCGTTGATCCATCACGGGTTACGTCTGGTTTGTTTGCTGTGCCAGGGGGCCAACGCAAGGTCGAAGTCTACTGCGGGTCGGCCTATCGCGGACAATCAAGCTGTCACTTTTTTGTTCCACCAGGGTCTACCACCGTCACCACGTTCTACGGCCCGAAAAAGCTCGGATCGGGGTCGACGCAGACAAAGTAGCTCCGTGGGACAAGGTAGAAGCTCATCGATGATTTTTTCTTTTGGCGGATCATGAACGAAGTTCTATTTTCCTACCCTAGTTCGGCTTGACGTGTGGGAAAACCCTGTCTTTTCTCACATTTGTCGTCAACGATCAGCATAACTAAGCATGACAAGAACTGCACGAATTACGTTCATTTTTAAGGTGGTTGACCTATGAAGAGAATCTACGCGTTTCTCGTAGGTGTGGCTGTAATCATTGCGTCGCTGAGTGTTTCGCCAGAAGCACAAGCGCAGTATTGTAAGCCACAACTGATGCCTGGCTTCTGGGGCCAGGGTATTACGTTCTTCCGTTTTGGCACGTTCTCTCGGAACTCGCCGGGCACGGATTATGCGAACCAAACGGGATACGAGTATTTCACCGGAGCAACCTTGCTCGCGGCACGGAACACTCCTATCACAACGCAGATCACGACGAATGCCTTCGGTACGAAGGGATACTCGATCTGGATCGACTTGGATCAAGACGGAATCTTTACAACTGCTGAGCGCGTGCTTTGCGTTGTTGACTATTCGTTCAGCCCAACCACCTACACGACCACGCTGACAATCCCATGTACGGCTCGTACTGGCGTCACACGTATGCGCGTGTTCATGATGACGAACCAGGGCGCATGCCCTGCAGACCCATGCGTATTCCCTGGCTATGTACAGGGTGAGTGCGAAGATTACAACGTCGAAATCATGGGTGACTTCGTCTCGTCATTCCCTAATGACGCGCCGGATGCTTCGTCCATCCTTCCGCGTGGTAACACGTATGATGGATCGGCTGCAAATCGTCCGTTGCCGAGCATGACGCTCCGTGCTGGCCGCGCAAGCCAAGCATTCACGCTCAAGTATCGCATCTTCGGTCCGCTCCCACTCACAGACACGGTGTACCGTGCAGACTGGACAGCGACTGCGCCTGCAACTGGCACGTTCCCAATGAATTTGGTCTCATCGCCATCGACAGCATCTGGTTCAGCTGCGGGTCCGGGCGCTTCGCTCGTAACATCAAACATGATTGGTGGCGAGTACACGTTGCTGGTCGAGTCTGTTGGTGGAGCTAACGCTTGTGCCAACGTATGGGCACGTGGATTTACTATCGCCGTGAACAAGGATATCTCTACACGCCTTATCCGTTCGCCGCAGGACAATTCACAGCCGCGCCGCTTTAAGTATCCAAATACAACACCGATTCCAGTGGAAGCTGTGTTCCAAAACACAGGTCTTGATACAGTCAAGAGCTTCACTGGTCGTGTAACAATCACTGGTCCAAACGGTGCTACAGCGTTTACAGACGAAGTCACCGTCAACGAAGCACTTGCTCCAGGTGCACGCCTCACACAGGGATTCGAGAACTTCACACCATTTGGCGGTGGACACCCAGTCGGTATCTACAACGTCGTCTTCTGTGCTGAACTCGTAAACCCATTCCCAGACGAGAACACATTTAACGATTGCTTGCCACGCCCAGTTGGACAGCCAGCGTTCAACTTCGAAGTTGGCTACAACGAAGAGCCTGCGGTCAGCTCGGTCACTGTTCCTGGTGCAACACAGGTTCTCTTCGCAAACCGTTCGTTCCGTCCAGAAGGCATCTTCGAGAACAACGGTATTCAGGACCTTTCGAACGTGCCTGTACGTCTGATCATCACGCGTCTGCGTGACAATGCTCAGGTATACAATCAAACAGGTATTGTTCCTGATATCGCAGCTGGTCAGTTCAACAAAGCGATCTACACGTTCCCAGCATTCACTCCAACTGAAGGTGGCGACTATCGCTTCTGCTTCCGTTCGGAGTATCCTGGTGACCCAGTTCTGACGAACAACGAAATTTGTGTTGTGAAGACGATCGATGCAAACCTCTGTGGTACATACACAATCGGTACATCACGTCCAGGACCACGCAACTTCCTGACAATCACAGATGCTCTCAACGAGCTCTACCTCAAGGGTGTATCGTGTGCTGTTTCGTTTGAATTCACAGACGCATCGTACACAGTATCGGCAGTTGGTGTCAACACACCAGCAATCGACCTGTCGTCACGCATCATCGGTGTAAGCGACAAGAACACGATCACGTTCAAGCCAACACTTGATCGCTCGATCAACAAGGGTTCTGTCACGATTAACATGAACACAGAGTCAGGTATCGGCGTGCTGTTCGGTCAGAATATCAGCCCATCGAACCTGAATGCGATTCAGCGTCAGACGTACTTCTCGAATGCGCAGAATGCGAACTCGGGTGGATACATCACGTTTGATGGTGGTGCACAGAAGTCGCTCCGTTTTGCGATCCGCAAGACAGCAGTTCCGAACTTCCCATCGCCATTCGCATCGGTGTTCTACTTGTCTTCTGGTTC